>JAVVPH010000224.1:0-3351 GCA_036655835.1 Oscillibacter sp. | reverse complement strand
TGCCGGAGTCCACAAAATTCTGCAAAAAATACCGGGGCGCGCCCTCCAGCCAGTGGGCGATGGCCAAAAAATCGGCGGCGGTGTGAAACTCCCGGACCGCCGTGGTGCGAAATTCGTAGTCCACCGCGCCGCGGCGCAGCAGGGCCACACTCTCCTCCACGGGAGCCGCGTCAAAGTCCCGCAATCCCACCGTCAGGGGATACTTGGGCAGGCAGTTTTTGATGTCCATGGCCACGTAGTCCACCAAACCGTTTTCCAACAGCGCCGCCAGGCGCTCCGGGTAGCAGCCGTTGGTGTCCAGCTTCACGGGAAAGCCCAAATCCCGCACCGCCCGGAGAAAGTCCTCCACGCCGGGCTGTATCAGCGGTTCTCCGCCGGAGAGCACCACGCCGTCCAGCAGTCCCCTGCGGGAGCGGAGAAAGGCCAGCACCTCGCCTGGGTCCCAGTTCTCCGCCTGCTCGGTGTGGGTCACCAGGGGGGCGTTGTGGCAAAAGGGACAGCGCAGGTTGCACCCGGCCGTAAAAACAGTGGCGGCCAGCTTCCCCGGATAATCCACCATCGCCAGCTTTTGTAAGCCTCCAATATGCAAAAACCCACCTCCAAACCCACGAAATTTTCTAGATGTTGTTATTGTAGCCCTCGCTACATACAAGAACAAGTGGTAAAAGCAACAACTGAGGACAAATTCAAAATTTATCCCCAGTCGTTTTGTTTTGTGTTTTCAAACCCGCTTCCGCTGTTTCCTGCCTGCGGAACAAAGCAAAAACGCAGTTGGATCCATCACTTTCAATGGTTGTCTCTTTGTTCAGGCGCAAGCCATTTGAGCGCTTTGTTCAGTGGGTATTATTTAAAAAAGCCCGCAAATAAAAAGTCAACCCCAAATTCAGAAAAAATGGTGCCGCAAAAAGGAGCGAGACGAAGAAGCCCCTTAGACGAAGAGCCCGCCTCAATACCGGCTTTCCATCTCCTGCACCCGCTGGTATAGAAAATCATTCACCGGCACGGAGATGCCGTGCTGTTGGGCCAAGCGCCGGATGGTCCCGGAAAACAGCTCCACCTCAGATTTGCGATGGGCCTTGCCGTCCTGGCGCATGGAGGGCTCGCCTGCGGGGTCGAAGTGGTCGATGATGTCCGTCCACGTCGTCACATCCGCCTCAGACAGGGGAATGCCCTGGGCGTTTGCCACCGTCACCACCTCGCCCATGGCGGCCAGCATGGTGTCCCGGGCCGGGCCGGGCTGTTGCAGTCCGGCGTATCCGCATTCGTAAACCATGGCCGCCTGATTGCAGCCGGTGTTGCACAGCAGCTTGCTCCACATATGGGTTTGGATGTCCGCCGGCAGGGAGTAGGGGAAGTGGATTTCGTCCCAGAAAGCCGTCAGGGCGCCGAGTCGCACGGAGTCCCTGCCCAGGGGCAGCCCTACTGCCAGCTCGCCGGGTTGATGGCACACCGCCCGGTTGCCCGCCTTCAGCGCGGACATTTTTTGTGCCACGCACCAAACCACCGCGTCAAAGCCAAAGGCCTCGCCCAGCACCTGCTCGCTGGCGATGCCGTTGAGCACGGACAGTACAATCGTCTCCGGCCCCACCAGATGGCGGCAGGTTTCCACCGCGGCGTTCAGCCCGCCGAATTTCACGGCGAACAGCAGTAAATCCACCGGCTCCGCCGCCGTTGCCGCGTCGACGTAGCGAAAATCGCAGCGCGCGTCGTTGAGATAGATGCCCTCCCGGGTGTAGCGTTCCACCCGGGCCTTGTCCGCCAATACGCAGACCCGTTCCCGCCCCAGTGCCCGGGTGAATAAATCGGCGTATAAAACCCCTAAGGCCCCCACGCCGATGATGCCGACGGTTTGAATTTTTCCCATGAAAAGGCAGCTCCTCTCATCATTTTGCGCTTAAAAAACGGCGGAGAAGCCTCCGCCGTTTCTAGGGAACCTCTGCATCAATCCCGCCCCAGGTCTTGACGGCGTCTTTTCCGTCTGGACGTTGCCAAAAACCCCTTGAAATACGTCCGTATTCCTGCGTGTTTTCGGCTCGCCAGACAGAAAATCCGCTGGCCAATCCACGGGACGGATTGAATCAGAGGTTTCTTAAATTTGAACGAGATATTTCAGGTCATAGGGCTCGTAAACCACCTTGGAATAGGCGTCCACATCTAAGATGGTGCCATCCCAATCGGCATGAATCGCACCGGTCTGTTTAATTAAAAGGTCATAGAGCACATCGTATGTCACGCCGTCCGCCGGATCTGTCTCCACAATGGTGGAGTAGGGCAGGGTCTTGTGATAGGTCAGCTCCATGCCGTTGTAATCAAAGTGGAAGCCGCAGCGCATCCGGCAGCCGTCCAAGCCGGTGTAACGGCCGATTTTCTTCAAATCGTGCAAAATCTTGTCGTTTTCCTCGTCGTAGAGGTTCTCCGGCGTGGTGGCGGTGTAGTCAAAGCGGAACTGAATGGAGGCCCCGGGAATTTTCTTAAACCGCTCCAAATAGGGCACAATGTCCCCTTCGGGATAGTCGCGGTACAGCACGCAGTTCACCCGGAAGGGCACCGGCAGCTGTGCCAGCAGGCCGTCGTTGGACTCCACCACATACTTTTGCATATGGCGGGAGACGTTGAGACAGGTGATTTTTTCCCGGTTCGCCGCCAAAAACTCCAAAATATCCGCCTCGGACTGGTGCTGAGAAACGGGCAGTGTGGTGTTGATGTAAATGTTGTGGCTGGTGGGAATTTGGTCCAGCATATGCTGCAGCGCGGAGAGGTTGGCCAGGGGTTCGCCGCCGGTGAACACAAAGTCACAGGTGGGCGTAATGGCGTGCATCCGTGCGATACTCTCGCAAATCTTTTCGGCGGAAAAGCCATCTAAATTGGCATATTCCTCTTTGTTGATACAAAACGGGCAGTGATTTTGGCAGTCGTAAGGAACAAAAATTGTCACCGTCGCGCCGCCTGCCCGCGTTTTATAAGGATGTTTCATCATAATCTGCCTTTCGAGAATACTATTACCGCTACCTCGTCTGCGAAAAGAAACGTAAAAATCTGTTTCGCAAAAGGTCATGAACATTAAATAGTTTAAAGCAAGTTGCCCGTAAGGTCAAGAGCAAAACCCAAATTTATGGAAAGAAAATCAAAAAAACATTAAAATCCCGCTAAAGCGGCCGGAGAAATTCACGGCCCCACTGTACAGAACGGACAAAAGATGCTAGAATCTATTATTATTTATCCCTAAAAGATTTCAAAAAAACTATCCCAAAACGCGAAAGGAGGCGGCCGCCGTGACTGCCCTTGATTTGCAAACTCCGCTGACCGCGCTGACCGCCTTTCTGGCCGAACATCCCTTGGTGGGAGAGGGAT
>JAVVPH010000223.1:0-3361 GCA_036655835.1 Oscillibacter sp. | reverse complement strand
ACAAAAGAACAGTGAGGAACAAGCTTGAAGCAGGTAGAAAAGGCCGCAAACGCGATCAAACAAAAACAAAAAATAGCCATTCTCTGCGTTGTACTGCTGTGCTGTGGTACCATGCTGGGGATTGACGGGGCACTGCACCCGCCTTATTTCCTAAAATCCGTGATTAAGGCGGCGCTGTTTCTCCTCTGTCCGCTGCTGTATGCCCGCTGGGATCGGGACTGGGACTGGCGGGGGCTGTTTCGGGCAAAACGGCGGGTGGTGCTGCCCGCCGTGGCCTTGGGCGCGGGCGTGTTTATCGTCATTTTGACGGCGTATTTCATCCTGCGCCACCTGTTTGTTTTTGGACCCATCACCGCCATGCTGGGAGAAAATGCGGGGATTACGGGGAAGAGCTTTCTGTGGGTGGCGCTGTACATCTCCTTTGTCAACTCGCTGCTGGAGGAATTTTTCTTCCGTGGCTTTGCCTTTTTTGCCCTGTGCCGCCTGGGCTGCCGCCGCTTAGCGTACGGCTTCAGCGCAGGGGCCTTCGCCCTCTATCACACGGCGATGATGTGGGGGTGGTTTTCCCTGCCGCTGTTTCTTCTGGCCCTGACGGGACTAACGGTGGGGGGACTGCTGTTTGATTGGCTCAACGAGAAAAACGGCGTGCTTTACCCCTCTTGGATGGTCCATATGTTTGCCAATTTTGCCATCAACGCAGTGGGCATGGTGCTGTTTGACTTACTTTAAGGAACCGCTGAATCAATCCCGCTCCACGTCTTGATGGCATCTTTTCCGTCTGGAATCGCCAAAAATCCTTGAAATACGTCAGTATTCTTGCGCGATTTTGGCTCGCCAGACAAAAAATCTGCTCGCCAATCCACGCGACGGATTGAATCAGAGCTTCCTTAAAAAAGTGGATGGAGAACAATTTGTTCTCCATCCACTTTGTTTTGCCGGGGAAGCAATGATTGGCTCAAAGCGACGTTTCCTTTTTCCCGGAGCCATAGAGCAGGACCATTTTTTGATTATTGGTCCAATTGATTAACAGCGCATTGATTTTCAAACGCAGATGCTTGTCCTCACTGATGATTTCCAGATTGTCCGTATCGCCCTGGCGAATCCGCTCCATCAAGCAGATATCGCAGGGGCCGTTTTGTCCGCCTCGCAGGGCAGTGAAGCAAAACGCGCCGTGATGCGCGGCGGGGAGCAACTCCTGCATTTTGCTGTTTGCGTACTCAACAGAGTGCAATTCCGGGTTGACCACACAAATATAGTCCGGCAGCGTGTCCAAAATTTTCAGACGGGTGTGCAGGCTTTCCAGCACGGCGGTCTTGGCCTTTTCCTTAAACAAGAACACGCTGAGCATTTTGGCCAGGTAGGTGAGTTTTTCAATTTCTTCCGCCGTCCAGACGCGATATTCATTGCATGCGTCAAAGCCGATGAAGCCGCAGGTTTTTTCCTCATTAGCGATGGTGACCTTCAAGGTGGACAGCACCCCTTGGGAGACCAAAATATCCCGGAGATAAGGGGGCAACTGCCCCACGTCATTGCAATAGAGCAGGCCGTTTTGGTCAAAGGCGTCCAAGATGGACTCCGTTCCGTCCGAGAGTGGCATATTTTGTATCTGGTCCATTTTAGGACGCACGCCGTCGTTGCACCACTCGTAAATATTACTGACGGTGAGTTTGTCCTCGCTATTCTCAAAAATGGAGACCCGACTGACGCGATATTGCCGGCCAATGGCGGCCAAGGCCCGGTTGATGCTGATGTCAAAGTCTTTGGAGGCGTACAGCAATTCAAAAATATATGCCTCTACGTCGTGGTGCGTGTTTAGGTGCTGCATTTCCTCGTCGTCTGTGTGGGTGCTTTCGATGGGATATTGGGCGGCGTCCTCCTCGTGGTAGAGGACAAATTGGTCCTTTCCCCGCTGCTTTGCTCGGTACAGCGCGGCATCCGCTTTTCGGTAAAGGGATTCAAAGGGCTCACCGCCTGCATCTACCATGATGATGCCCATGCTGCAGGAAATTTTATAGTCTGCATTTTTTCCGGCGTAGGTCTGCCGGAGAATACCGGACAGTTCTGCTGCTTTCTTCAGCACATGGCTGGTGTCTATCACGTCTTTCATCAAAATGGCGAACTCGTCCCCGCCCATGCGTCCCGCAATGTCGGCGCCCCGGAAGGCGGCCTTTAATTTTGCGGATATTTCAATCAACACCACGTCGCCAAAGGCGTGACCCAGCGTGTCGTTGATGCCCTTGAAATTGTCGATATCCAAAACAAACAGGGCGTGATGCCTGCCGGGCAACTCGTTTAAGACCTTGTTTGTCAGGGTGGCCATGGCAACCTTATTATAAAGGCCGGTCATGGGGTCGGTCTGCACCTTGTTTTCCAGAAGTTCCGCTCGCTTTTTGATTTCGTCAATATCCGACATAAAGCCCAGCAGGCGAGACGGCGCGCCGAACTCGTCCGGAACAAGGCTTAAATCCACTCTGGCCCAAATATAACTGTTATCAAAGCGGCGAAGCCGGGCCTCGTAGCTGGTCCTGCTGGTATGGGACAGGTCCTCCATGGCATGGAGGGCGGTGGCGCAGTCTGCGGGATGGAAAAAGTACGCGGTGATTGCATGGACAAATTCGTCATAGGGCAGGGTGGAGAACGCACGGGTATCCGCCAGGAGCTTGTCCGCCTTGATGCCGAAAATCCGCTCCGCATTTTCAAAATGGGTGTATAGCTGCCGCTTTAAATCCACCTCAAAGAGTGTGCCGCTGGAGGCGTTGATGGCCACGGAAAACCGGTTCTCGCTGAGACGGAGCTCTTCTTCCTGGGCTTTTACGGCGGTAATATCCGTGATGATGCTGTGGTTGCGCAGTCCGTCCGCGTCCTCTACAACGTAGCCGTTATCCATTACCCAGAGAAAACCGCCATCTTTTTTGCGGAGACGATAGGGCATTCGGTAGGTGCTGCCTATGGAAATTTGCTCCAAATAGATTTGAAAAGCCATCTCGCCGTCTCCGCCCAGCAGCATATCCAAATACCGGCCATGGTAAAGGGCTTGAATATCCTCCAGCGTGTAGCCGGTCATGTTTGTAAAGCCGGAGCTGACGTAGGTGACCAGGGTTTCATTGGCGCTTTTTGCATGGACCGCCACTAAAACACCGCCGTTGATATTGGAGAGGAGAGACTGATATTGCTGGTTTGCATTGCGCATTTCCCGGTTGTGGCGGCGGCTGCTCATCGAAATCCACGCCAGCAGCACCACGCCCACCGCGATGACCTTCAGGGTCAATTGCACCACAATGCGGTTGGTATCGGCCCGCTGTTGCAGCATCAGCGCGTCGGAGGCAACGCTGAACGTGTACCAGTCGTTGACGGTGGAGGG
>JAVVPH010000222.1:0-3368 GCA_036655835.1 Oscillibacter sp. | reverse complement strand
CCGGGGAAAATCTGAAGGTTGAGATATGAAACGGCCCGTGATATACTATCTTAATTACCATTTTGAGAGTAGAGAAGGATACGTGCATGAAGCGTTTACTTGCAATTTGTTTGGCGGCGGCACTGGCGGCGGGGCTTTCCGGCTGCGGGACACTTTCTCCCGACCAGGCACACGAGAGCATCCAGACCTTCGCCATGGACACGGCCATGATTTTTTCCGCCTACGGCGAAAACGGCACCAAGGCCGCCTACGCCGCAGAGGCGGAGGTACAGCGGCTGGACGCGCTGCTTTCCCGGACCCGGGAGGACAGCCCGGTTTCCCGGCTCAACCGGGGCGAGGGCGCGGCGGTGGACGTGGGGGCGGAGGTCTGCGGGCTGATGCAGGCGGCGGAGCGCTATGGCCGGGCCACCGGCGGTGCCTTTGACATCACCATTGCCCCGGTGGCCTCGGCCTGGGGCTTTACCGAGGACGCGTACCGCGTGCCCGACCCGAAGGAGCTGGAAACGCTGCTTCCCGCTGTGGGGACGGAGCATATTCACCTGACCACGGCAGAGGGCGCGTCCTCCGCCGCCACGGCATCGCTGGACGTGGGGAGCCGCATTGACCTGGGGGGCATTGCCAAGGGCTATGCCTCGGACCGGGTGGCGGAAATTTTCCGGGAGCAGGCTGTGCCGTCGGGCATGGTGTCTCTGGGGGGCAACGTGTGGGTCTGCGGCAGGCGGCCCGACGGAAAGCCCTGGCGGGTGGGGATTCAGGACCCGAACAACAGCGAGAATTACGCGGGGATTTTGAACCTCAGCGACGCGTTCGCCGTCACCTCCGGCGGGTATCAGCGGTTTTTTGAGGAAAACGGCAAAATCTATCACCATATTATTGACCCCGCCACCGGCTATCCGGCGGAGAGCGGTCTTCAATCCGTCACCGTGGTGACCGACGGCAGCGAGGACAGCACCACCGGCGGCGGCACCATGTGCGACGCGCTGTCCACCGCCCTTTTTGTGATGGGGGAGGACAGGGCCTTGGAATTTTGGCGGAGCGGAGCGTTTTCCTTTGACCTGGTGCTGATTACCGCCGATGGGCGGGTGGTGGTGACCCAGGGGCTGGAGGGCGCATTTGAGGAAGTGAAGGAGTCTGGGTACAGCTATGAAATTGCCCATTGACACAAAACCCACCCTCTGGGACGGACTGGTGATTCTGGGGGTGGTGGTGCTTACTGTGGCCTGCGCGCTCAGTGTCTGGGGGGGGAGCACCACCCGGGGGCTGACGGCGGTTCTCTCTGTGGACGGAGCTGTGACGGAGCGGGTGGCACTGACGGATATTGCGCCCCAGGAGCGGACCATCACCGCCCACGGGTACACCCTCCATCTGCAATTGACGGAGGAGGCGGTTTGGATGGAGACGGCGGACTGCCCCACCCAGGACTGCGTCCACACCGGGCGGATTTCCCGCAGTGGGCAGAGCGTGGTGTGTCTGCCGGCGCGGTTTTCCGTGCAGCTGACGGGCGAGACGGCGGACGGCGTGGACGCCGTGCTGGGGTGAAAAAATGAAGAAAATAACCACAAGACAACTGGTGCTCTGCGCCGTTTTGACGGCCCTGGCCCTGGGCCTTTCCTATCTGGAAAATTTTCTGCCCCTCACCCTGGCCATCCCCATTCCGGGGATGAAACTGGGCCTTGCCAACATTGTGACGGTGTTCGCGCTGTACGCCCTGGGGCCGGGAGAGGCACTGTGCATTTTAATTTCCCGCTGTTTTTTGGGGTCCCTCTTTGCCGGAAATTTAAATGCCCTGCTTTTTTCCATGCTGGGGGGACTGGCGGCGATGCTGGTGATGATTGCGCTGAATCGGCTGAGGGGCCTGTCGGTTTACGGCGTGTCCATCGGCGGGGCGGCGGCCCACAACTGCGGGCAGGTGGCGGCGGCGGTGGTGAGCATGGGCAATTTGGCGCCGCTGTACTATCTGCCGATTTTGCTGGGGGTGTCCCTGTTCACCGGGGCACTGACGGGCTTTGTGGCGGGGCTGCTGTTCCGGGCGCTTCAACATACCGATCTCATGAAGGATTGAGGGGGTTTCGCAATGGATGACCGCAACGCGAGCAAAAAGGACCAGATTATTTTGCAGCAGCTGGATGTGATTCGCACCATGACGGAGCACAATCTGCGCCGCACCGAGGCGGATTTTTGGCCCGTGGCACCTGCCCCGCCGCCGCTGAAAACCGACGGAGGGGAGGGGGAAAAGTCCGCCGCCTCCACGGGAAATGACGAGACGCGGCCCCCGGAGACGGCGGAAAAAGCGCCGGAAAACATGGAGGATTTGCAGGCGGAGCTGGACAGCTATATCGGCCTTGCCGGGGTGAAGCAGGAGGTGAAAAACCTCATCAATCTGGTGACGGTGGACCGCCTGCGGCGGGAAAACGACCTGCCTGCCACGGATTTGAGCCTGCACATGGTATTTTCCGGCAATCCCGGCACCGGAAAAACCACCATCGCCCGGCTGATGGCCCGGATTTATCACAGTCTGGGCATTTTATCCAAGGGACAGCTGGTGGAGGTGGACCGCAGCGGCTTGGTGGCGGGCTACGTGGGCCAGACGGCGCTGAAAACCGCCAAGGTGCTGGAGTCGGCCCTGGGCGGCGTGCTGTTCATCGACGAGGCCTACGCCCTCAACGGCAAGGCGGACAACGATTTTGGACAGGAGGCCATCGACACCATCCTCAAGGCCATGGAGGACCACCGGGACGATTTGGTGGTGATTGTGGCGGGATACGACGCGCTGATGGAGGCCTTTATCCACTCCAACCCCGGCCTGGAATCCCGATTTAACCGCTTTCTCCACTTTGCCGATTACAGCACCGGGGAGCTGCTGGAAATTTTTGAGATGCAGTGCAAAAAGGGCTGTTACGAGATGGCGGAGGGGACATGCGATTTGGTGCGGGAACGGATCCGCTCTGAGAACGACAGCGCGGTTTCCTTTGGCAACGCCCGGGGGGTGCGGAATTTACTGGAACAGATTTTGGTGCGGCAGGCGGGCCGTCTGGCGGCAATGGACAGCGTCTCCCGAGAGGATTTGACGCGGATTTTACCGGAGGATGTGGGACGGGAGGAAGCGACATGAGGGTTCTGGTACTGGCACCCAAGGCGCGCTACGACGCATACAACCCGGATACCCCGGCGAGCCGGGGGGCGGAGCTGATTTTTGCCGACCGGGGCGGCACCGAGGCGGAGTGGCTGGCGGCGGGAGCGGAGGCGGAGGTGCTGTTTGTCACTCCCATCACCCCCATTACGGAACAGCTGATTGCCCAAATGCCCAACTTGAGAATGATTCACAGCGAGGGCGTGGGCTTTGACCGCATTGATTTGGAGGCGGCGAA
>JAVVPH010000221.1:0-3409 GCA_036655835.1 Oscillibacter sp. | reverse complement strand
ACACAAGATGGTTTTTATTGGTAGATTGGGAATTGCTCACACAGGGCGTTGACTTCTGCCTTGACGGCATCTGCGTTGCCTTCAAAATCCCGGGCAATCCGGGCCATCCATGCGGCAATCTTTACCATTTCCGGCTCCTTGAAGCCACGGGATGTGGCGGCCGGAGTGCCGACGCGAATACCGCTGGTGATGAAGGGCTTCTCCGGGTCGTTGGGAATGGCGTTTTTGTTGACGGTGATTTGCACCTCGTCCAGGCGATGCTCAAACTCCTTGCCGGTGATGTGGAAGTTGCGCACGTCCACCAACATCAGATGGTTGTCGGTGCCGCCGGACACCAGACGGAAGCCCTGCTTGACCAACTCCTCTGCCAGCACGGCGGCGTTTTTCACCACTTGATGGGCATAGACCTTAAATTCCGGACGCAGAGCCTCACCGAAGCAGACGGCCTTGGCGGCGATGATATGCTCCAGCGGACCGCCTTGGGACCCGGGAAACACGGCGGAATTGACTTTTTTGTAGATGGCCTCGTCGTTGCAGAGGATCAGGCCGCCCCGGGGGCCACGGAGGGTTTTATGGGTGGTGGAGGTCACCACGTCGGCATAGGGGAGGGGGGAGGGATGTATTCCCGCCGCCACCAAACCTGCGATGTGGGCCATATCCACCATCAAATAGGCACCTACTGCGTCCGCAATTTCACGGAATTTCGCAAAATCGATTATGCGGGGATAGGCCGACGCGCCGGCGACAATCATTTTTGGCTGGCACGACTTGGCCAGTTCCAACAGCGCGTCGTAATCAATGGTTTCGGTTTTCTCGTCCAAACCGTAGGACACCACATGAAAATATTTACCGGAGATGTTGACAGGGCTGCCGTGGGACAGATGTCCGCCGTGGGCCAGACTCATGCCTAGCACCGTGTCCCCGGGCTGAACCAGGGCCATAAACGCCGCCAAATTGGCATTGGCACCGGAGTGGGGCTGGACGTTGGCATAGTTGCAGCCAAATAGCTGGCAGGCCCGCTTTCGGGCGATTTCCTCGGTGACATCCACCGCGTAGCAGCCGCCATAATAGCGCTTGCCGGGATAGCCCTCGGCATACTTGTTGGTCAGACAGGTGCCCATTGCCAGCATGACCGCTTCACTGACGATGTTTTCAGAGGCAATCAGCTCGATGTTGCGGCGCTCCCGGGCAAATTCCTCTTGAATGGATGCGCCTACCTCGGGGTCAAGCTGTGTAATTCGCTCCATTGTTTTCTGAATCATAATAGGCTCCTCTCGAAATGGTGAGATATATGGAAGACAATGGCGCACAGAGCACGGCAATTGCCTTTGTCGCAATTTTGTCCCAAAAATGATAGAATCCGACAGTTCAAAGGATATCAAATATTGCCTCCGCTGTCAAGACGAGAGGGAAGGTAATACCCTTACAAAATTGAGAGACGTTATCTGTCAACCTTTTACAAATGTATAAAAGGTCAACCCAAACGCGCCGGGATGCCGTCCTCATACAGCCCCTTTTCCGTGATCACCCAAGGCACTGGGTAGTCGTGAGGCTCCACGGGAAGCTCCTCCCGCATACATTTTTCCCGGCACAGCAGCACCATGCCGCCCCGATAAGCGGAGAGAAAGCGGTCGTAAAACTTGCCGCCCTGGCCCAGACGCTGGTCCAGACGATTGCAGCTCAAGCAGGGTAAAACGGAAAGGTCAACCTCGTCCGCATCCACAAGAGGGCAGTCCGCCGTCGGCTCCAAAATCCCATAGGCCCCGGAAACCAACTCACTGAGGGAGAAAATGCGGCGCAGCTCCATGATGCCAACCCCGGTGCACAAAGGAACGCACAGCGCCTTTCCAGCGGCCAAGGCGGCCTCTAAAATGGGGCGGGTGTCAATCTCCCGGGGTGTGCCAACGAAGCAAAACAGCGTCTTGGCGGCCTGATATTCCGGCATAGCCAGCAGATGGGCGGCAATGGACGCATCTGCGGCGGTGGTGTACGCTGCCGGCAACGTGGGAATCAGGGCGCGGATGGCAGCGCGAAGCTGTTGTTTTTCCTCTTGTTTGGTCATGGCAGGGGGTCCTCCTCTTGTTTTGATGGGACTGCGCCAAAGGCGATGGATCCGGCACCGTATTTGCCCCGGATGATGTCCATGGTGGCCTCCAGCTTTTCTTGCTTTTCATTTTTGGGGGCAGTCGCCGCGCGGAATAAATCCACCTGCTCGTAGGAATCCTCCTCCGCCGTCAGGTGGATGGCGGTGATGGTCAACATACGAATGGGGGAGGGGGCCTTCCAAATGGTGCCGAGTAGCTCCATGGCTCCCGCCGTCAGGTCCCGCATCAGGTGGGTGGGGGTCGAAAATTGGGTTTGGCGGGAGCGGTCGTGGAAGCTGGGATCCCGCAGTGTGACCTGCACCCCCCCGGCGTAGAGGTCCAAATGCCGCAGGCGCATGGCCACGCTGTCCGCCAGCACCGCCACGCTGCTGCGCACCTGGGCCTCTGTGGTGAGATTTTGGGAAAAGGTGGAGCCATTGCCCACGGATTTCACCGGTTCCCGCTCATAGCGGGAGTGAACCCGCTCCTGCTCCAAGCCGTTGGCGTAATCCGATAGCTGCGTCCCCATTTTGCCCATCAGGGTTTCCAGCATCCCTTTTTTGCAGGCCGCCAGTTGACCGATGGTTTCCACGCCGTACTGCTTCAGCAGCCGTTGCGCCGCCTGGCCCACAAACAGCAAATCTCCCACCGGCAGGGGCCAGACCAGCGCCTGCCAGTTTTCCCGGGAAATTACGGTGGTGGCGTCGGGCTTTTTGTAGTCGCTGCCCAGCTTGGCAAAAATCTTGTTGAAGGAAACGCCGACGGATAGCGTCAGTCCCAATTCCTGCTTCACCCGCTGGCGCAAAGCATCGGCAATTTGCTGGGGGTCGCCGCCGAAAAGGTGGGCTGTGCCGGTGAGGTCCAGCCAGCTCTCGTCAATGCCAAAGGGCTCCACCAAATCGGTGTATTGCTCGTAAATGGCGTTGACCTTTTGGGAGTATTCCCGGTACAGATGGTGGTGGGGCGGCAGCAGCACCAGATTGGGGCATTTCTTTTTCGCCTGCCAAATTGTCTCCGCCGTTTTGATGCCAAAGTGTTTGGCAGGCTCGTTTTTTGCCAAAATAATGCCGTGGCGGGAGGCGGGATCGCCGCACACCGCCACAGGGACATCTCGCAAATCCTGGTGGGAGAGTAGCTCCACAGAGGCGTAAAAACAGTTCAAATCACAGTGCAAAATAATGCGGTCCATGGCGTCCCCTCCCTTCTTCTATCAGCATAGCACATCCGTTCGCTTTTGAAAAGAGAAAAGACGGCGTGCAAAGCACGCCGTCTCAGCTTGTCGAAAAAGCCTTTTCGACAAGCTGAGGCAAGTTTTTGAAACCCGT
>JAVVPH010000220.1:0-3420 GCA_036655835.1 Oscillibacter sp. | reverse complement strand
CGAGGCCGGTATGCCGGTGATGGAGGGCAAATGCGTGCTCTTCAAGGCCTTTGGCGACGTGGATGCCCTTCCCCTGTGCATCCGCTCCCACGACGTGGACGACATTGTAAACACCGTGGCCCTGCTGGCAGGGTCCTTTGGCGGGGTCAATCTGGAGGACATCTCCGCCCCCCGCTGTTTTGAAATTGAGCGGAAGCTGAAAGAGCGCTGTGACATTCCCATCTTCCACGACGACCAGCACGGCACCGCCGTCATCACTCTGGCGGGGCTGAGCAACGCGCTGAAGGTGGTGCACAAATCTCTGGACTCCGTCCGCATTGTCCTCAACGGAGCCGGGGCGGCGGCGGTATCCATCACCAAGCTGCTGCTCTGCGCCGGTGCCCGGCACGTGACCCTCTGCGACCGCAACGGCGCGATTTACGCCGGACGGAGCGCGGGGATGAACTGGATCAAGGAAGAATTGGCCCAGGTGACCAATCTTAAAAAGCAGGCCGGCTCTCTGGCGGAAACCGTGGCGGGGGCCGACGTGTTCATCGGCGTGTCCGCCCCCGGCGTTATGACCCGGGAGATGGTGTCCACCATGGCAAAGGACGCGATTATTTTCGCCTGTGCCAACCCCACGCCGGAAATTTTTCCCGAGGAGGCCAAGGCCGGCGGCGCGGCGATTTGCGCCACAGGCCGCAGTGACTATCCCAATCAGGTGAACAACGTGTTGGCCTTCCCCGGCATTTTTCGCGGCGCACTGGATGCCCGGGCCAGCGATATCAACGATGCCATGAAGCTGGCCGCCGCCCGCGCTCTGGCGGATTTGGCGGGGGATCGGCTCTCCGCGGACTACATCATTCCGGAGGCCTTTGACCCCCGGGTGAAGCCCGCTGTGGCGGCGGCGGTGAAGCAGGCCGCCTACGACTCCGGCGTGGCGAGGATTTAAGCGAATGCGGGTGGAGTTGGGCTTTGGGGCCGGCACCCAGAGCGTGGAAATCCCGGAGGAGCATCTGCTGGGTATTTTGGAGCCGAATCCGGTGCCAAGGGGCCTCACCGGCGGGGCGGAAATTGCCCGGGCCATGGCCCGGCCCATCGGCAGCAAGCGTCTGCGGGACTTGGTGAAGTCCGGCGAAAAAATCGCCATCGTCACCAGTGACATCACCCGCCCCATGCCCACGGCTCTGGCTCTACCCTACGTGCTGGACGAGCTGTATGCCGGAGGGGTGCAGGGCCGGGACATCACCCTGGTGTTCGCTCTGGGGTCCCACCGCCGCCACACGCCCCAGGAGCAGCGCCGTCTGGCGGGGGAGCGGGCCTGGGCGGAAATCAACATCGTGGACGGCGACGCGGCAGACTGCGTGTCCCTGGGGGTCACCCGCCGAGGGACCCCGGTGGACATTGTGCGGGTGGTGGCGGAGGCGGATGTGCGCATTGCACTGGGAAACATTGAATACCACTATTTCGCCGGCTATTCCGGCGGGGACAAGGCCATCATGCCCGGGGTTTCCACCCGGGCGGCCATTCAGGCCAACCACCGCCTGATGGTACTGCCCCAGGCGGCGGCGGGACGACTGGCGGGCAATCCCCTCCGGGAGGATATTGAGGAAGCCGCCGCCCTCTGCCCCCTTACCTTTCTTCTCAACGTGGTGCTGGACGAGCACAAGCAGGTTCTGCGGGCCGTGGCGGGGGACCACCTGGCCGCCCACCGGGCGGGCTGTGCCTTTTTGGACACCCTGTACCGCAAGGAATTACCGGCCCGGGCGGACATTGTGTTGGTGTCCCAGGGCGGAGCGCCCAAGGATTTGAACCTCTATCAGGTGCAAAAGGCCCTGGACAACGCCAAGCACGCGGTGAAGCCCGGCGGCGTGGTGATTTTGGTGGGTGCCTGCAACGAGGGACTGGGCGAGGCCACCTTTGAGCGTTGGATGACCACCCTGCCCTCCCCCGCCGCCATGGTGGAGCGCATCGGGCAGGACTTCCAGTTGGGCGGACACAAGGCCGCCGCCATCGCCATGGTACTGGAAAATGCCGATATTTATCTGGTGTCCCAAATGGACCCGGACTTTGTCCGCCGCATTTTTCTCACCCCCTTTGCCACGGTGCAGGAGGCACTGGATGCCGCCGCCCAAAAGTGCGGCCCGGAGGCCGGCATTCTGGTGATGCCCTACGGCGGCTCCACCCTCCCGGTGATCACCGGGACAGCGACCAAGGACTCAATTTAAAATTTGACGGGAGAAACACATTTTTATGGTAAAAGTTGGAATTGCAGGATATGGCACCATCGGGCAGCGGCTGGCAGACGGCGTTGCCCTGCAACAGGATATGATTTTGGTGGGTGTGGCGGATTTTGCCCCCACATTGGCCATCCGCGCCCTGCGGGAAAAGGGAATGCCCTACGACCTCTATCTGGTGGACGGGGCGGACAAGGGGAAATTTGACGCACTGGACATTCCGGTGAAGGGCAGCTTTGACGAGCTGCTGTCCCAGGTGGACATTATGCTGGACTCCTCCCCCGCCGGCGTGGGCATGAAAAACAAGGAAAAATATCAAAAGGCCGGCGTGAAGGCGATTTTTCAGGGCGGCGAGAGCAACGAGGTCGCCGACGTGTTTTTCCACGGCTACGCCAACTATGAATGCGGGGTGGGCGCGGACTATCTCAAGCTCACCAGCTGCAACACCACCGGCCTCATCCGCTCTGTGGAATGTCTGGACCGGGCCTACGGCCTCTCCCGGGTGGCGGTGACCATCATCCGGCGGGTGGCGGACCCCGGCGATTACCATCGGGGCCTGACCAACGCCCTGCAAATTGAAAAGGCCCCCTCCCACCAGGTGGTGGATTTGATGACGATTATGCCCCACATCGAGGCCACCGGCATTCTCATCCACACCCCCGTGACCCACGGGCACATCATCACCGTGGTGGCCTACGGAAAAGACGGGCGGAAAATCACCAGGGAAATGGCCTTGGAGGCGTTTTTGGCCCACGACCGCATTCGGGTGGTGCGGATTGACGACGGCTTTTTGGGCAACGCGTCGTTCTTCAAATACGCCCGGGATTTGGGCAATCCCAGAGGGGATATGTACGAAATCGGTCTGTGGGAGGACTCCATCGTGGAGACGGGAGACGGCGTGATGTACGCCATCAACATCCCCCAGGAGAGCGTGACCATCCCCGAGACGATTGACGGCATCCGCGCCGCCCTGAGCATGGAGCCGGACTCCGTCTCCGGCACGGCGAAAACCAACCAATATCTGGGCATTGCCAAGTGGAAAAAGCGGGGCTGAGCCCGGTTTGCGACAAAAGTCCGCCAACGCGCTTCCTCCAAGCTCCGTTGAAGCCCTGTACCGGCATCGTAAAAGCCCCGGACAAATTGTCCGGGGCTTCAGCGTGTCGAAAAAGCCTTTTCGACACGCTGAAGCAAGTTTTTGAAACCC
>JAVVPH010000219.1:0-3422 GCA_036655835.1 Oscillibacter sp. | reverse complement strand
GGGAGACGCTTCAGGCCCGTTTCAGCTTTCCGGGTTAAACTCCGTTCAAGCTGCCGCTTTTTCGCCTGTTTTTCCCGGAAATCCCCTCCCGCCGCCCATTGACATCCCCAGTGGCATCGGGTACGATATTGTGTTATAATAGCCGTCGGCTATGATTAAGTGATTTTAATAATGTGCCATACCGCCGCGATGCGGCTATGATAGGCGATTTCAACACGATACCACAACGCCGCAAACGGCTATGGTATCCTGCCAGAATCCCGTAAAAATACACCGGCCCTCATCCCGCCGGAATCTCTGAATCGGAAGGAACTGCCTCATGAAAAATTTGAATCCTCGCCTGGTGCAGCTGCTGGCGTCTCTGGCGGCCATTTTGGCGGCGGCGGTGCTCATCGTTTTGGGCCTGAAATACCGGGCCGCCCGCAACCTCCCCGACAACGCCTCCGGGCTGTCCGGTGCCGCCGGCAACCAGACCGCCTACTCCGCCATCTCCTATTGGAACGGCAACACCGTGCAGTCCTTCGCCGTGAACGAGAGCGGTATTTGGACCTGGGTGGACGACCCGGAGTTTCCACTGGACCCCACGGACATCACCGCCCTGGCGGAGACGCTGACCACCTTGACCCCCCAGCAGACCATCACGGAGCCGAAAACCCTGGACCACTACGGTTTGGACGAGCCCACCGCCACCCTGGACGCCCTGGGCCCGGACGGCGAGCTCTCCCTCACCTTCGGCAAGGCCACCACCGACGGAAAAAGCGTGTACCTGCTGATGGACGGGGCGGAAAGCCCGGTTTACATCCTGGACGGCGCACTGCTGACCCAGATGAACCAGGGGGTGTACGACATGATGGCCCTCCCCGCGCTGCCGGCTCTGACGGAGGACAATGTGCAAAGCGTAGTCCTCTCCGCCGGGGAGTTGACCACCACCCTCACCGCCGTGCGGGAGCTGGATCAAGAGGGAAAACCCCTCCCCAAAACCCCGGTTTTCTGGAAAATCAACGACCAAGACGCAAACGGCAAGGCCGACGGCGTTCTCTCGGAGCTGGGGGAACTGCGCATCACCCAATGCGTGGACTTCAAGCCCTCCGCCCACGCGGTCAGTCTCTGCGGCTTTGACACCCCCGCCGCCAAAATTTTGATCACCTACCGCACCGATGCCGGCACGGAGCAGACCCTGACGCTGACCTTCGGCAAGTCCACCGGCACAGGGCGCTATCTCCGCATCAACGAGGACTCCACCATCTACCTCATTGCCACGGAGCTGGTGGATTCCCTGCTGCCCGCCGCCGTCAAGGGCTTTGCCTGACCAAGCCCCTTCCCCACAGATGCTTTGCCGCCCCGCCTCTTTGCAGTGCCGGGGCCCGGGCCCGTTTGCGGCAGGGAAGGGCGCTGTATCAAACCGAGAGGAGCTGTTTTCATGCGGGTTTTAATTGTGGAGGACGAGGTGCGTCTGGCGGAAACCCTGCAAGATTTACTGGATTTGGGCGGCTACACCGCCGACCTCTGCCACGACGGGGAGGCCGGACTGGACAACGCCCTCTCCGGGATTTACGACGTGATTTTACTGGACGTGATGCTGCCAAAGTGCAGCGGCTTTGAGGTTCTGCGCCGTCTGCGGGGGGCGGGGAACGCCACCCCGGTTTTGATGCTCACCGCCAAAAACGAGGTGGCGGACAAGGTGACGGGACTGGACTGCGGCGCGGATTATTACCTCACCAAGCCCTTTGAGCCAAAGGAGCTGTTGGCCTGCGTCCGGGCGCTCACCCGGCGTCAGCCGGAGCTGCGGGAGACGGGGCTTCTCTCCTTCGGGGATTTGACCCTGGAGCAAAGCAGCTTCACCCTGGCCTGCAAGGAGCGCTCTGTCCGTCTCTCCCGAAAGGAATTTGACCTGTTGGAGCTGCTGCTGCTCAACCAAAAGCAGGTGGTCACCAAGGAAAATATTCTGCTGAAGGTCTGGGGCTATGAGTCCGACGCGGAGGACAACAACGTGGAGGTCTACATCTCTTTTCTGCGAAAAAAGTTGGATCATCTCCACTCCAACGTAAAAATTCGGACCATCCGCATGGTGGGCTATTGCCTGGAATCGCCGGGAAATTAAGGGTTTCTCCACTTTTCCACAATTTTTTCAACAGGGGGTTTTGGTATGCTGCGGCGACTCCGTTTACAATTTGTGGCGGTGTGCATGGCACTGGTCACCGCCGTACTGGCGGTGGTTTTGCTGTCCATTTACGTCTCCGCCCAAAACACCATCGCCGTCACCAGCAACGACGTGCTGCTGCGGGTCATCGGCGAGCTGTCCTACCCCGGCGACGACCTGGGCTCCGCCTTTAATTTGCAGCCCGGGCGGGTGCAGCTCCCCTATTTCACCGTGGAGGTCTGGGGCAGCCGTCTGGGCCACACCGCCTACGTCACCGGCGGGACCTATTCCAATCTGGAAAACACCGCCGCGCTGACAGAGATTTTGACGGACTGTCTCTCTCAGGAGGCGGACAGCGGCGTGGTGCAGCCGTACAGCCTGCGCTATCTCCGGGAGGACAACGGCCTGTATCAAAAAATCGCCTTTGTGGATATGTCCCTGGAGCAGGCCACCCTGCGGGATTTGATGCGGTCCTATGTGCAGGTGGGTCTGGCGGCACTGGCGGCGCTGCTGGGGATTTCCGTTCTGCTGGCCCGGTGGACCGTCCGCCCGGTGGAAAAAGCCTGGCGGCAGCAGCGGCAATTTTTGGCGGATGCGTCCCACGAGCTGAAAACCCCCCTCACCGTCATTCTCTCCAACGCGGAGCTGCTAGAGGGGGTCGCATTGGACCAACGGGCCGCCCGCTGGGCGGACAACATCCACTCCGAGGCCGGGCAGATGAAAAATCTGGTGGAGGAAATGCTGACTCTGGCCCGGGGGGACGATATGGGCCCCACGGCGGTGCTGACGGAGCTGTCCCTGACGGAAATCGCCACGGACTGCGCCCTGGCCTTTGAGCCGGTGGCCTTTGAGGCGGGAAAGCCCTTGGAGGAGCGGTTGGCGGAGGATGTGGCCGTTTTGGGGGACCGGGACAAGCTCCGCCAGCTCCTGTCCGTTTTACTGGACAATGCCATCAAATACGGCGGGGCAGGGGGGGCCATCACCCTGTCTTTGGAAAAAAATGACCGGCAGGCCATTGTCACCGTCTCCAACCCCGGGGAGCCCATTCCCCCGGCGCAGCTCTCCCATTTGTTTGAGCGCTTTTACCGGGCGGATGCCTCCCGGGGGGAGCGAAGCGGCTTCGGCCTGGGGCTTTCCATCGCCGCCGCCATCGCCAAAACCCACAAAGGCACCCTGCGGGCCGAGAGCGACGCCGCCTCCACCCGCTTTATCCTGTCTCTTCCCCTGAAAAAATAAACACAAGCCGCCGCGCCTTCGGCGGAGAACCCGGAGTCAGCACCCT
>JAVVPH010000218.1:2400-3433 GCA_036655835.1 Oscillibacter sp. | reverse complement strand
TCAACATGAGCGGCAACCTGACGGGCATGATTTGCGACGGCGGAAAAATCGGCTGTGCGCTGAAGCTGGCCACCGCCACCTCTGCCGCCATGATGTGCGCTTATCTGGCTGTGTCGGACGTGGTGCTGCAAGCCACCGACGGCATCTGCGGTGCCACCCCGGAGGATGCCATTCGGAATATGGGCAGGGTCAGCAATCCCGGCATGGTGGAGACGGACAAAACCATTTTGAATATCATGATGGAAAAGGACCGGCAGGCATAAACAGCGGAGCCGCCCCGGCGCGGCAGAGGCGCGGGTTCCGCCGCCCTGGGGATTGCGGGCCCACTGAAGGGGCAAGGGTCCTGCGCCCAGCGGAGTGCTCCCCGGGCAAAAGCCCCCGGGGAGCGGGTGGCTCTCCGGGGGCTTCCTTTTTCAGACTGCTCAGGAAATATAGCTGAGAGAAGATTTTTCGTTAGCATTTTATTAGCACTTTTGATTTTTTTGCGTGCAAATACTTTAACACATGAAATTAAACAGTTATCATGCGCCGAAACAGCAAATAGCGGCGGCTCTAAAAAAATTAAAAATCCCTTGCAACCGTTGAGTTGCAAGGGATTTTCTTGGTGACCCGGCGGGGATTCGAACCCCGGACCCATTGCTTAAAAGGCAATTGCTCTACCTGCTGAGCTACCGGATCATGCCGCTATGACGATGCCGCAAAAGGCGGCTGGGAGAAACTTGGCTGGGACGGCTGGATTCGAACCAGCGCATGAGGGAGTCAAAGTCCCTTGCCTTACCACTTGGCGACGCCCCAATGTGGAAGTGACACATGGGACCGGGATTCATCCCGATCCCATGTTGTCTATCTGGGGTGGGAGATGGGGCTCGAACCCACGACCCTCGGAACCACAATCCGATGCTCTAACCAACTGAGCTACACCCACCACATATACAATTCCCCAGGGGGAGACTTGCCGATATTTCCCTCCAAAAAGGAGTGGTACGCCAGAAGGGACTCGAACCCCTGGCCTACTGCTTAGAAGGCAGTTGCT
>JAVVPH010000218.1:0-2390 GCA_036655835.1 Oscillibacter sp. | reverse complement strand
GAGCAGGTGACGAGAATCGAACTCGCATCCCCAGCTTGGAAGGCTGGTGCCCTAACCATTGTGCTACACCTGCGTTTGCCCTCCATGGAAATCATCAGCTTGGATATGATACCATGAAAGGTTGGGAGTGTCAAGAAGTAAAATCGCTGTTTTTCGCAAATTTTATGTCGTCCGATACGGCCCCTTTAGCCCCTTGGGTTTTACGTGGGTTTTATAAATTCTTTAAAAACCAATGAAACACCCCGCTGCCATCCACCGCGCCGGCTCTGGCAAGGGGGCCGCACAGCCGCTCGGGATGCCACTGCACGCCCCACACGGGCAGCGTCTCATGGCAAAGCGCTTCCACCACGCCGTCCTGCGCCCATTGAACGGCCTGCAGGCCCCCGCCTAAGCGGTCCACCGCCTGATGGTGGGCACTGTTGATCACATGCTCCGCCCCGTAGAGGGCCGTCAGAAAGGAGGGGGCGGCCTTGGCGGTGTGGAGAGAATCCTCCCCATCCCGGGCGTTGTGGCCGGGAATGTCCTGCAGCAGCGTGCCGCCGAAATAGACGTTGAGCAGCTGCATTCCCCGGCAAATGCCCAAAATGGGCTTGTTCAGCGCCGCAAATTGTGCCGCCAGCGTCAGCTCCGCCTCGTCCCGGGTCACATCCCCGCGCCGGGAACCGCAGTCCCCTTGCCCATATCGCCAGGGGGCCAAATCACCGCCGCCGGGCAGCAGCAGGCCGTCACAGCCGATTGCCGCCTGAATTTCCCGGGAAAAGAGAATGGCCCCTCCGGCGGCTTCCACCGCCCGGCAATAGTTGGCGTAATCCGCCCGGTCGCCCCATACAAAAAGAATCGGCGTCATGAAAAAGCCTCCCCCCGCCCGGCTGTTTGCGTTGCCTTTTCCGGGCGAAACTGCTATACTTTATGCAAAGTGATACCGCAGATAGAATGTATTGAAAAGGAGATGCTCCATGACCAGAGAAGAACGATTGGTGGAGCTGTGCCGGGAGTTGATTCGTCGGCCCAGTCTCTCGGGGAAAGAGCGGGCTGCCGCGGAATTTATGGTGGAATCCATGAAAGCGCTGGGCTATGACGCGGTCAGTATTGACCGTTATGGCAGCGTGCTGGGCTGTGTGCGGGGCAAGCGGCCGGGCAAAACCGTCCTGCTGGACGGGCATATGGACACGGTGCCGGTGGCGGAGAGAGCCCGCTGGACCCACGACCCCTTTGGCGGAAAAATTGAGGATGGCAGGATATATGGCCGCGGCGCTTCCGATATGAAGGGCGGAGTGGCCGCCATGGCAGAGGCGGCGGCCCGCTTTGCCGAGGATAGCGGGCGGGATTTTGCCGGGACCATCTACGTCTCCTGCTCCGTGCAGGAGGAGCTGTTTGAGGGCGTTTCCTGTCGAGAAATTATCAAAAATGCCAAGCCGGACTATGTCATCATCGGGGAATCCACCGCCGGTGCCCTGCAAATCGGCCAGCGGGGGCGAGCGGAGGTGGTGGTGGAGACAGAGGGGATCAGCTGCCATTCCTCCAATCCCAAATTAGGCGTCAATGCGGTTTACCACATGATGGAGTTGGTGGGCGAGCTGCAAACGTTGGTTCCCGGCACGCATCCGCTGTTGGGAGAGGGCATTTCGGAGTTGACGGATATCCGCTCCGACCCCTATCCCGGCGCGTCGGTGGTGCCGGGCCGCTGTCGGGCGACCTATGACCGCCGCCTGCTGGTGGGCGAAACGGCGGAAAGTGTGTTGAACGAGTTTCGTGCAGCCATTGAAAGGACTCGGGTGCGGGTGCCGGAATTGAAAGCCCGGGCCTATCTGGCGGAGGGGGAGAACCTCTGTTGGACCGGGGAAAACATTCGCGCCACGCGATTTTTCCCCGCATGGGCGCTGGACGAGAGCGACACGCTGGTGCAAACCGCTCTGGCGGGTCTGCGCCAAGTGGGTATCGACGCACCCGTCAGCCACTATGCCTTTTGCACCAATGGCAGCGCATTTTGCGGCGAGGCCGGCATTCCCACCATCGGGTTCGGCCCCTCGCTGGAGACGCTGGCCCACACGGCGGACGAGTATATTGAGCTGAGCCAGCTCACCATGGCCTGCCAAGGCTACTGCGGCATTTTGCGGGCATTATTGCGGTAAGAGTGCTTGCATCTCCGGCGAAAGTATGGTATTATGAACCGCGAAATAGTCGTGCAATGCGCCTGCGGATGCGCGGTATTCGCAGGCAGCAGGGTCACGCCGGGGATGCGTCGGCGCAGGGAGCAGACACAGTGCCGCAAGCTTCTTCGGCGCAATTTACGGGAAAAACGCCGATGGGAAAAATCGCGGAAATGGCAAAAGACGACTCGAAATCTTCCCCCGCCTTGGTCAGCCGTGAACGATGATTCCCTTTGTTTT
>JAVVPH010000217.1:0-3434 GCA_036655835.1 Oscillibacter sp. | reverse complement strand
GAGTAGACCTCCTGGGCGTTGCAGCCCCGGGAGAGGTCGTTGATGGGGGCGTTCAGGCCCTGCAAAATGGGGCCGTAGGCCTCAAAGCCGCCCAGACGCTGGGCAATTTTATAGCCGATGTTACCGGCGTTGATGTCAGGGAAAATGAAGGTGTTGACGTGGCCGGCCACCTTGGACTCGGGGCATTTGGTGTGGGCGACCTTGGGGGAGACGGCGGCGTCGAATTGCAGCTCGCCCTCGATGGCCAAATCCGGGTTGGCCAGCTTCACCTTTTCGCAGGCGTTGCGCATTTTGTCCACTGCCTCGCCCTTGCCGGAGCCGAAGGTGGAGTAGCTCAAAAGGGTGACCTTGGGGTCGATGCCGAAAATCGCGGCTGTCTTGGCGGTTTCCAGGGTGATTTCCACCAGCTCGTCCTCTGTGGGGGCGATGTTGATGGCGCAGTCGCCCATGGCCAGGACCTCTCCCTCGCCGGTGGCGGAGGGACGGACCAGGATAAAGCAGGAGGAAACCAGCTTGTTGTTGGGCTTGGTTTTGATGATTTGCAGGGCGGGACGGACGGTGTCGGCGGTGGAATAGGTGGCGCCGCCCAGCAGTGCGTCGGCATAGCCCATCTTCACCAGCATGGTGCCAAAGTAGTTGCCCTGAAGCAGGACCTTGCGGGCATCCTCCTCCGTCAGCTTGCCCTTGCGCAGCTGCACCAACAGGGCCACCATTTTTTCCATGTCAACAAAATTCTCGGGGTCCAGAATCTCCGCGCCGCGGATGTTGAAGCCGGCCTCTGCGGCAATTTTTTGAATCTCCTCCGCGTTGCCCACCAGAACGGGCATCAGGAAGGTACCGGACAGCAACCGGGCAGCGGCTTCCAAAATACGAGGGTCGTTGCCCTCTGTAAAAACAATTTTACGGGGATTGGCTCTTAATTTCTGAATTAAAAATTCAAACATACTGATTTTCCTCCAAAAAGTGTGCAAAATTCCAGACGTACTTGGGTCTTTCCCCATTATACACGTCTGGTTCGTGCGGTCAATTGAAATTTTACAATATCCTGCCCAATTTTACGCGTCTTTTACGGGCATCTTCTGGCAATTGTGTAAAATTACCAAATAACCACCAGATGCTGTATGCCGGAAAGCGACTATCCCCCTAGGGATTGCGGTCATTGTTTCTTCAAAATTAAGACTTGACGAATTGCATCAATCAGGGTATTATAAAACGGTAACAAATTGTAACTATTTTGGTTTGCCTTCTGCCCGTATCTTTATAGGAGATTTCATGAACGACGAACTTAAAAAAGTGAATATTGAGCCAAAGCGCCCCCAAAAAGGCGGCAAACGGCTGGCAGCGGGTGCGCCGCCCCTCCTCCACGAGAAGATTGAGCCGCCCAAGCCCGGACGCCGCGAGGCCAAGGACACGGAGCGGCCCACGCCTGCGGCCCTAGCCGGACAGCTGACGGAGCGCTTCGCGCCCCACCGCCGGGCGGCCGATTCCCCTGCTCCCCGCCGTGAAAAACCCGCAGGGGAGGCGGCAAAGACTGCCGCCCGCCGTGAAAAACCCGCGAGAGAGGCGGCAAAGACTGCCGCCCCGGCTTCCGTTTCCACCCCGCCGGCCGAGAAAAAATCCGGCTCCGTGGCGGTGGCAGAGCGGCCCGTTTTGGAAAAAACGGCAACGCCCTTTACCGATGAAAAAAAGCCCACGGCACGCAAGGCGCAGACTGCCGGGGATTATGCCGCTAAGGCGCGGGCCGCCGCCGGAGACTATGCCGCCAAGGCCCAGGTGCTTTGGGCGAAGTTACAGCGGATTCCCCGCCGCTGGAAGCGCATTGTCCACGAAAAACGCGCCCGGCACTTCCCGGAATCCGAGCGGATTTTAATTCAATTTTTGCTGTTCGCCTGGGGGATGTTCCCGATGCTGGGCAGCCGCCTGCGGGAAATTACCTGGGGCCGGCGCAAGCGGGCCATCCACCATTTTGCCCGGGTCCGCGCTTGGCTGGAGGGGCAAAAAACCCATCCCGCCGCCTTTTTGGGCCTCAGCGCGGCACTGGCTGTCGTGGCGCTGTTTTTCTCCATCTACACCTTTGGCACCACCGTGACCTACGACGGAGAGACGGTGGCGGCGGTCAATTCCAAATCCGCCGCTGTCAGCGCACTCAGCGATTTGGAGCAGGTCACCGCCAGCACCCTGGGCTCCGCCTACACCATTGACGAGAAGCTGCTGCAATACGACTCCGGCCTTCTGCGCCGCCAGGATGTGGTGGCCGCCGACGTGTTGGAGGAGGATTTGTCCCAGGAAATCGGCCTGGTGACCTCCGCCTACTGCCTGTATGTCCAGGGGGAGCTGATTGGCGCGACCCCCTACGAGGGCGCGTTGGAGGAGCTGCTGTTGCAGCTGAAAAACGGCATCACCGACGAAAACACCATCTCCTGCGACTTCTCGGAAAACGTGGAGATTAAGCAGGAATATGTCCCCACCGAAAAAATTATGAATCTGGGCTATCTGGCCGAGATGCTGTACAGCACCAAAACCGCCGAAATCACCTACACCGTGGAAAGCGGCGACACCTGGTCTGAAATTGCCAACTCCCACGGTTTGACCTCTGCGGAGCTGTTGGCCATCAACCCCGGCTACAACATCAACCGCCTGTCCATCGGCGAGGTGCTGACCATGTCCGCCTCCGTGCCCTACCTGACCATGACCGTGGTGCAGCGGGAACGGTACGTGGCAGATCTGCCCTTCGACATTGAATACACCGACAGCGCCAGCCTTTTCCAGGGCGACTACAAGGTCACCTCCGCCGGAGATTACGGCGCGGCGGATATGCTGGCCAACGTCACCTACGTCAACGGCGAGGAAATGGACCGGACCATCCTCTCCTCCGTCACCCTGCAAGAGCCGGTGACAGAGCAGCGTCTCCGGGGCACCAAGGAGCGTCCCTCCTGGATGGCCACCGGCAGCTTCCGCTGGCCCTGCACCGGGCGGATCACCTCCCGCTTCGGCTATCGCAATTTGAGTTACAGCTATGCCTCTAAAAACCACAAGGGCATTGACATCGCCGGTCGCCACGGCACCCCCATCTACGCCGCCGACGGCGGCACGGTGACCTATTCCGGCTGGATGAGCGGATACGGCTATCTGGTGCAGATTGACCACGGCAACGGCTATGTCTCCTATTACGGACACAACAGCAGCCTGATCGTCTCCCGGGGACAGCACGTGTACAAGGGCCAGCAAATTGCCAAAATGGGTTCCACCGGCAATTCCACCGGCAACCACTGCCACTTTGAGGTCCGCTACCACGGCGTGCCGAAAAACCCCATGAACTATTTATAACGACTTCAAAAAAGGCCCTCGGGCCTTTTTTGATTTGGGGGCAACCGCGCAGCGTTGCCAAACAGGCGGCAATCACAGGCTTTGTGATTGCCGCCGGTTTTTTAATA
>JAVVPH010000216.1:0-3435 GCA_036655835.1 Oscillibacter sp. | reverse complement strand
ACGTCAAGAGAGGGTATAAAATCTGTGGGAATTCCCATAGCTACCCGGGGTGGCTTTGTGCATTATGTAAAAAATCCGGAGAAAAATGCCGCATTTGTATTTATACCACAAACAAATATCCGCCACAGAGCGTCAGCGGCCCCGGGAGGGCTTTGGGAAACGTCGGAGCGACTGCGCAAAATGTTGCAATTTCATGCACAATCTGGATAAAAATTGGGAAGTTGTTTGGCTAAATCGGAAAAATTCAGAAAGAGTTTTGAAAAACCGTTGATTTTTTGGGCAAATGATGATAATTTCATAGTGAAACGATTACGTCTTGCGTTTCTCGGAATACGCAAGGCGGTCGCGGCGCGCCTCTGGAGGCGCGCATTTGTGGATTTCCAAAGGGTGCTTTGGATTGGATGACAAACTATCACAGAGGATCTATATTTAAGGAGGAACGTTCATGTTCGACCAGAAAAACGTATTTCTAGGAATTGCCCCCATCGGCTGGTGTAACGACGATATGCCGGAGCTGGGCGGGGAGAATACCTTCCAGCAGATTGTCAGCGAAATGGCCCTGGCGGGCTTCACCGGCTGCGAAATCGGCAACAAATATCCCACCGACCCCGCGGAGCTGAAAAAGGCGCTGGACCTGCGGGGAATGCGCATCGCCTCCCGCTGGTACTCCTCTTTTATTCTCACCCGCCCCTACGAGGAGGAGGAGAAGGACTTTATCGCCAATTTGGACTTCCTGGCCGCCGTGGGTGCCAATCACATCAACGTCAGCGAGCAGAGCTATTCCATCCAGGGCAAAACGGACATCTCCGTCCTCACCGAGGGCAATAAGCACGTGATGGACGATGCCGAGTGGACCCGCTTTTGCGAGGGCCTGAATCGACTGGGCAAGGTGGCGGCGGACCGGGGCTTCAAGCTCTGCTTCCACCACCACATGGGCACCGTGGTCCAGACCTCTGCGGAGACGGACCGCATGATGAGCAACACCGACCCCCGCTACGTCTTTTTGTGCTACGACACCGGCCATTTCACCTTTGCCGGCGAGGATCCCCTGACCATGCTGAAAAAGTATGTGGACCGGGTGGGCCATGTGCATTTGAAGGATATGCGTCTGGACGTGGTGGCCCAGGCCCGGGAAAACCATTGGAGCTTCCTGCAGGCTGTCCGCAATGGGGCCTTCACCGTCCCCGGCGACGGCGACGTGGATTTTGACCCCGTGTTCAAGCTGCTGGCAGATGCCGGGTATCACGGCTGGCTGCTGGTGGAGGCCGAGCAGGACCCCGCCCGGGCCAATCCCCTGGAATACGCCATCAAGGCCCGGAAGTTCATCGCGGCCCATACGGGGCTTTGAGGAAAACGCGCCCGCCGGTATTGGGAGACGGCGGGGGCTTGCCACAGTGGATGTTTGCCGCGCATAGGGCAAACAGGATGGAAAAGGAGGCTTTTGCCACATGACCTATTGTAATTTGAATGACCAATTGAAAAATGGCTATAACAGCTATATTGATTCCTCCAAGGATGACCACGGCACCCAGATGGACATTGGCCTGTTGGTGCTGGAGGCCGGGGAGACGTTCTCCCTGCGGGAGACGGAAAAGGAAGCTGCCGTGCTGCTGTTCGCGGGCAAGGTGGACTTTGCCTGGGGCGGAAAAACCGTCACCGGGGAGCGTCCGGACTGCTTCCATTACGAGGCGTACTGCCTCCATGCCGGCTGCGGCGAGGAAATTACCCTCACCGCCCAGGCCCACAGCGAGCTGTATCTCCAAAAGACCATCAACAAAAAACCCTTCCCCGCCGTGCTCTATACCCCCGAGACGGTCCAGACCCAGCACGCGGGAGCCAAGGGCGAGCTGATGGGCTGTATGCGCCGGGAGATTAAGACCTTTTTCGACTATGAAAACGCCCCGTACTCCAACATGGTACTGGGCGAGGTGCTGAATTTCCCCGGCAAGTGGTCCAGCTATCCCCCCCATCACCATCCCCAGCCGGAGGTGTATTTCTACCGCTTTGACTATCCCGACGGCTTCGGCGCGGGCTTTGCCAACGGCGAGATTTACAAAACCGGCCACAACGGCATGGCCGTCATCAACCACGGCTTCCACTCCCAGACCGCCGCGCCGGGATACGCCATGTGCTACGCCTGGGGCATCCGGCATTTGGAGGGCGACCCCTGGGAAAAGACCCGGATTGACGACCCCGAGCACGCCTGGCTGTGGAAGCCTGACGCCAACGAGCATATTTTTCAGGGTTGAACCCAATTCTGAACAGGAGGTAAGGATTTGATGAAAACAGTCCGTTTGACCATGGGCCAGGCGCTGGTCCGCTTTCTCGACAACCAATATATTGAGGTGGATGGCCAGCAGCAGCGCTTTGTCCGGGGCGTGTTTATGATTCCCGGCCACGGCAACGTGGTGGGCTTCGGCCAGGCGCTCAGCCAAGAGGGCAAGCACCTGGAAATTTATCAGGGCAAAAACGAGCAGGGCATGGCCCAGGCCGCCGTGGCCTTTGCCAAGCAGATGAAGCGCAAGCAGATTTTTGCCGTCACGTCCTCTGTGGGCCCCGGTGCCGCCAATATGGTCACCGCCGCCGGCACCGCCACCGCCAACAACATCCCCGTGCTGATTCTCCCCGGCGATGTGTACGCCTGCCGCCAGCCGGACCCGGTGCTCCAGCAGGTGGAGCAGACCCACAACCTCTCCATTTCCACCAACGACGCGTTTAAGGCCGTCTGCCGCTATTGGGACCGGGTGGTCCGGCCGGAGCAGCTCATGAGCGCCATGCTCTCCGCCTTCCGGGTCCTCACGGACCCCGCCAACACCGGCGCGGTCTGCGTGGCCATGCCCCAGGATGTGGAGGGGGAGGCCTATGACTATCCCGCCAGCTTCCTTGCCAAGCGGGTTTGGCGGTTGGAGCGCCGCCCCGCCACCCAGGCCGCTCTTTCTGACGCGGCGGAGGCCATCCGCAAGGCCAAGCACCCCCTGCTGGTCTGCGGCGGCGGCGTGCGCTATTCCGAGGCCCATGCCGAATTTCTGCACTTTGCCCAGGCGCTGAACATCCCCTTCGGGGAGACCCAGGCGGGCAAATCCGCCATCGATTGGATGCACCCGCTGAATCTGGGCGGCTTGGGTGTCACCGGCTGCTCCGCCGCCAACGACATTGCCAAAAAGGCAGATCTGGTCATCGGCGTGGGCACCCGCTATACCGACTTTACCACCGCCTCCAAGTGGCTTTTCAAGGATAGCTGCAAGTTTGTCAACATCAATGTCTCCGAATTTCAGGCCCTGAAGCTGGATGCCGTCGCCGTGACGGCGGATGCCAAGGACGCGCTGCCCCGGCTGGAGCAACTGCTGGCGGGCTACCAGAGCGGCTACACCACGGAGATCAAAGCCGCCAAGGACAAGTGGCTGTTGGAGCTGGACCGGCTGGACGGCACGACCT
>JAVVPH010000215.1:0-3453 GCA_036655835.1 Oscillibacter sp. | reverse complement strand
CCCACCCGGGAGGAGGCGGCCTTTGCCATCCGCAACAATATTTGCCGCTGTACCGGCTACGTGAAGATTATCGACGCGATTTTGCTGGCGGCGAAGCTGTTTCGCGACGGTGTTGTGCCGGAATCGCCCAAGGATTGGAGCCTGGGAGCCCGGGTTCCCCGGGTGGACGTGAAGGAAAAAGTCACCGGCACCGGCCAGTACCCGGACGATGTATATTTGGACGGCATGATTGTCGCCAGCGCAGTCCGCAGTGCCTATCCCCGGGCCAAAGTGCTGGCCATCCACACGGAGGAGGCCCGGGCGCTGCCCGGCGTCATCGGGGTCTACACCGCAAGCGATGTGCCCGGCAGCAACAAGGTGGGCCACCTGGTCCACGACTGGGACACCATGATTGCGGTGGGGAGTATCACCCATTACTTAGGGGATGCCATCTGCCTGGTGGCGGCGGAAACGCTGGACATTCTGGCCCAGGCAAAGGCCCTGGTGCAGGTGGATTATGAGGAATTAGAGGCGGTTTACAGCCCACAGGAGGCCATGCTGCCCAACGCGCCGCTGGTGCATCAATCCGGCAATCTCTTGGCCCACAAGCATATTCAGCGGGGCAATCCGGCGGAGGCCATTGCCAAGTCCGCCCATGTGCTCACCCAGCGCTTCTCCACGCCTTGGACGGAGCACGCCTTTTTGGAGCCGGAATGTGCCGTGGCCTATCCCGAGGGGGAGGGGGTGATGGTCCTCTCCACCGACCAGGGGGCCTACGACACGCAGCACGAAATTATGGCCATGCTGGGCCTGCCTGCGGAGCTGGTCAAGGTGAAAAATATGCTGGTGGGCGGCGGCTTTGGCGGCAAGGAGGACGTGACGGTCCAACACCACGCGGCCCTCATCGCCTATCTGTCCGGGCGGCCCGTAAAGGTGAAGCTCACCCGGCAGGAGAGCATTCTCATCCACCCAAAACGCCACCCCATGGAGATGGAATTTTCACTGGGCGTGGACGAAAACGGCATCATTCAGGGCGTAGCCGCCGAGGTTATTGCCGATACCGGGGCCTACGCCTCCCTGGGCGGGCCGGTGTTGGAGCGGGCCTGCACCCACGCGGCGGGGCCGTATAACTACCAGAATTTTGAAATTGACGGCTGGGCCTATTACACCAACAATCCTCCCGCCGGGGCCTTCCGTGGCTTTGGCGTGACCCAGACCTGTTTTTGCATGGAGAGCTTGATGAACCAGATGGCGGACAAGGTGGGCATTACCCCCTGGGAAATTCGCTATCGCAACGCCATTCGCCCGGGACAGGAGCTGCCCAACGGACAACTGGTGGATGAATCCACGGGCCTGGTGGAGACGCTGGAGGCCGTGAAGCCCTATTACGATGCCGCAAAATATGTGGGCATCGCCTGTGCCATGAAAAATGCCGGCGTGGGCGTGGGCATCCCGGACACCGGGCGGGTGCGCCTTCGGATTGAAAACGGCAAGGTCCACATCTTCGCCGGCGCGTCCTGCATCGGCCAGGGCCTTGGCACCGTGCTGACCCAGATGGTCTGCGACCAGACGGGCATTGACCGGGAGAACGTGATTTACGAGCGGTCCAACACCTATAACGCCCCGGATTCCGGCACTACCTCCGGTTCCCGCCAGACGCTTTTTACCGGAGAGGCCTGCCGCAGAGCCTGCGGGGAGCTGTTAAAGACATACAAGGCAAACCACTTGTCAGACCTTGATGGACAAGAGTTTTACGGTGAATATTTCGGAAAAACCGACCCGCTGGGCGCGGATGTCCCCAACCCCGTCAGCCACATTGCCTACGGCTATGCCACCCAGATCTGTATTCTGGACGAGGAGGGGAAAATGGAGGAAATTGTCGCCGCCCATGACGTGGGCAAGGCGGTGAACCCCACCTCGGTGGAGGGCCAGATTGAAGGCGGCGTGGTGATGTCTATGGGCTTCGCCCTGACGGAGCGCTACCCCCTGGACCACGGCAAGCCCACTGCCAAATTCGGCACATTGGGCCTGTTCCGGGCCAACCAAATCCCCCGCATCCGTCCCCTCATCGTGGAAAAAGCGGGGCTGAACGTGGCCTGCGGCGCCATCGGCATCGGGGAGATTACCTCCATTCCCACAGCGCCCGCCATTGCCGACGCCTACTTCCGCTACGACGGAAAATTCCGCGCCAACCTGCCTCTGGAGGACACGCCGTACAGCAGAAAATAATGAAAAGGCCGGACCGCCCGAAGCGGTCCAGCCTTTCCAGCTCATTCAAATCAATTTTAGCGCGGAGAGCGCGTCGGGGGTGTCCACATCGCTGAGCTCCCGGGCGGGGACCTCCAACAGCAGCAAATCCGCCTCATGGCGGCGAATGACGGCGTTGCCGCCCTGGTCCTCCCGCAGGGCCAGCAGCTCGCTATAAAAGCGGGCGGGGAACACGCAGGGATTGCCCCGGACGCCGTCGTGGCTCAAGGCCGCCAGCTTATCAGGGTGCAAACGCCAAAACTGTGCCAGGGCCGCCACGCTCTCCCGCCGCAGCAGCGGCTGGTCAGACACTTGAAACAATACCCCGTCGCAGTCCCGCAGGCCTGTCAGCCCCAGGGCAATGGTGTGGCTGATGCCCTGGTCCGGGTGGGGGTTGTGGACGGCGGCAAAATGAAATTCCTTGGCGATGCGCATGATTTCCGGGTACTGCGTCACCACCACCACGGTTTCAAATTGCTCCGTGGGCACTGCCTCCAACGCTCGGAGAATCAAACTTCGACCGGCCAACTCGGCGGAGAGCTTGTTGGTGCCGAAACGCCGGGCATTTCCCGCCGCCATCACCACACAGCCTAATGTTTTCATATGCAAATCCCCCCTTTGGGTGTAGTATAACTTTTTTAGATGCTTCTAGTCAAGTTTTCAAAAGGAGGTCCCAATTTTATGAGTAAAAGCGTTGGAACCAGCGCCATTCGGGTGGATGCCTACGACAAGGCAACCGGGCGCGCCAAGTACATGGACGACCTGTGTGACCGCAGTGCGCTCATTGTCAAAATTTTGCACGCAACCATTGCCCACGGCACAGTCAAGTCCATTGATACCACGGCGGCGGAGGCCATCCCCGGCGTGGTGCGGGTGCTGACCTGCTTTGACGCGCCGGACCGGCCCTTCCCCACGGCGGGACACCCCTGGTCCAATGACCCCGCCCACCACGATGTGGCGGACCGCCTGCTGTTGAACCGCCATGTCCGCTATTACGGTGACGATGTGGCTGTGGTCATCGCGGAGGACGAGGTGACCGCCATGCAGGGCATCCGCGCCCTGCGGGTGGAGTACGATGCGCTGCCCTTTGTGTTGGACCCCCAGAAGGCCATGGAGGACGGCGCGCCCCAGCTTCACGAGAAATACGCCCACAATATTTTGGCCCATACGGATATCCATCGGGGCAATTTGGCGGAGGCTATCAAGGAGCCGGGCCTGATCAAGGTG
>JAVVPH010000214.1:0-3461 GCA_036655835.1 Oscillibacter sp. | reverse complement strand
ATGCTAAAATTGCGAATATGGGATTGTTCAATCATATAAAAAGCCTCCTTGGCTCGTTTCCATTTTATAAATGTGGGGCCTCCCCGGCGTTGCCCTCTTGGGCTTCTTGGGCCTTTTGGGCGTTCCACGCAATCCAGTAGGCCTGGTCCCAAAACACTTCGTAGTCGTAGTCTATCACAAAACCCTGCCACTGTGCGAGGGTTTCTCGGTAATTTTCTTTTGTGAGTCGATTCTCTCCGGCTTGGATGCCCCGCAAAACCGCCTCGCTCACGGCGCCGGAGTGGTGGATATAGTCGCAGTACCCGTCCAAATCCGTGACGATTTCCCGGTCCGTCAAAAAGCTGTACAGCTTCACATTTTCATAGGGCAGTAAGGCTTCACAGGTTTTTTCCAAGGCGGAAAGCACCGCCGCCGTCTCCCCCAGCCGTCCCATTTTATCCCAGTAGAGAATGCTGTACGGCGGGAAAAAGACGTCAAATTCCGTGTCGGGGTACGCCTGGAGCCAAGCGGTGACCACCGCCAAATTCGCCGTCGTTTGGGCGAGATACGCGTCCCGGGGGGTCTGCTCCGGGACAATTTCCGGCCGCTCATAGTTATCCAGTGCCGTGATGTGGTTCCACCAGAGGGTATCGTCCCAGGTAAACGCGTCGTCCAGGGGCGTTTCCTCCCCCCCGGCGGCCTTAAAAATGGCGTAGGCGCTGTAATACAGCGCATCCTTATTCAGAAGATACTGCACGTCGTCCAGCGGCGTTTCGTTGTAGAGATACCCGGGCAGTGCCCCGGTGAGGCCGCTTTCGTCCCGTATTAAAATGTTGGGGTCCAGGGCCAGCACCACCCGTTTGGGGTGATGACCGTGGAACGCGGCCCGCAGGGTGGCATCCTGCTCGCTCATATAGCCGTCGGGCAGGGTGAGCTTCACCGCCGTTCCGCCAAAGACGGCCTGGGCGTCGCTTGCCCGATAGTTGGCCATCAGCGAGGTCCCCAGCAGCACCGTGTCCGCCGGCGTATTCCGGGCCAGGCCCGCGTTTTGATAGCGTTCGTTGAAGAAAACCCCCTGCCCGCCGGCGGGAAGCCGATAGTAAAAGCAGGGGTCCACGGCGTAGACCACGGCGGCGCACAGCGTCACCACCGCCAAGGCCGCCGCCAGCAGACCACAGGCCCAGCGCTTGTATCCGTTCATAGGGCCTCCTTAAAAGTTGGAGTAGAGGAAGGTGGTCACGCCGGTGAAGGACAGCACGGACCAACCCAGCAAAATCCCGCAGACCACCGCCCGCCAAGCACTTGGGCGGAAGCGGTCCATCCGGCTCAGGGCATTTTGGGGCCACAGTGCCGCCGCAAGACCCGTCCCATACAGCGCCGCCACCGCAAGCCTTCGGAAGCCCCCCGCCCAGGCGGGGACCAGGGTGGCCACGGCATTCATCTCGCCGGAGAGCAAGCCCTCCGCCAGCCAGGAGAGGGACAGCCCTCCGCCCCCGGAAACCGCGGCGGAAAGCACTTGCACCGCCCCAGGGACCGTGGGGGCGCGAAACAGCACCCAGGCCAGATTCACAAAGCAAAAAGTCATGGCCCAGCGGACCCCCTTGGGCAGACGGTCCCGGGATGGTCCCCAGGCCCGCTCGGCAATTTGGGCCAGACCGTGGAGCCCGCCCCAGAGGAGAAAGGTCCAGCCCGCGCCGTGCCAAAGGCCGCTGACGCAAAATACCAACAGAATATTCCCATAGGTCCGGGCCGTGCCCCGCTTGCTGCCCCCCAGGGGAAAATACAGGCACTCCCGCAAAAAGGTGGTGAGGGTGATGTGCCAGCGCTTCCAAAAATCCCCCACGGAGAGGGCGCGGTAGGGGGAGTTGAAATTCGCCGGCAGGCGCAGACCCAGCAGCCGGGCCACGCCGGTGGCCATGTCGCAATAGCCGGAAAAATCAAAATACAATTGCAGGGTATAGCCCAGAATCACCAGCCACGCGCCGGGGGCGGTGAGACGCTCCGGGTGGGCGTAGCCGTTGTTCACCAGTACGGCGAAGGCATCCGCCAGCAAAACCTTTTTGGCAAGGCCGATGGAAAAGAGATACAGCCCCGCCGCCCCATCCTGTCCGCCGGGGCGGAGAAACGTCCCCTCCCCCAGTTGGGGGAAAAACGCCTGGGGCCGCAGAATGGGGCCGGAGGAAACCGTGGGGAAGAAAAAGGCGTACAGCAGAAAATCCGCCGCCGGCTGCGGGGCAAATTCCCCGGCGGAAATCGCTTTCAAATACCAGAGCTGCTGAAAGGTGAAAAAGCTCAGCCCCAGCGGCGCAAACCCGAGGGAGACAGCGCCCCCGGTGAAAAAGCCCGTGTATTTAAACACCAGCAGTACGCCGATGTGCCACGCCGCCGCCCCAAACAGCACCCGCCGCCGGGCCGCTTCATCCCTCTCGCCGCCAAGCCGCCGCTGGGTCAGGACGGTGACCCCCGCCCCCGCCAACAGCACGGCGAAGCCCGCCAGGGCATGGCTTCCAAAGCCCCAGAGGTAAAATACCCAGGAGGCCAACAGCAGCAGCCATTTCCCCGCCCGGACGCTCCGCCGGGCCAGAGGCAGGCAGAGGCAGAGCGTGGCGATCAAAAAGCCCAGAAAGGCGAAGGAGTGAAAGGGCATCGCCTTACTCCGTCAGGCCGCTGAGCCGGGCATCCGCGGTGCTGAGCACCTGGGTCAGGCTCTGACAGCGGCCCGGGAACGCGGCGGTGAGGGCCTGACTGTTCAGCTCGGGAAATTCCGCCTTTTCCTCCGTCTTTTCCCGCAGTGCCCGGGCATAGCGCAGCTCAGAGAGCTTCATCTCCGCCTGGGCCACATCCATGGCGCAGGCGTCGGCCCCCAGGGAAAAATAGGCCTCGTTGGCCCCGGCGGCACGGTATAAATGGCGATAGAGCTGGTACACCCCGTCGCTTAAATAGGCCGCCGCCGCGTTGATGGCGGCCTTGTCGTTGAGCTTGCCCAGCAGGCCGAACAACACGCCCACGGCCCCGGAAATCAGCTTGCTTTGCAGGGTTGCCAGTACGCCGCCCTGCAAAATATTGTTGGGCTCCGCCGCGCCCAACAGCTCCTCCGCCGACAGCACCCCGCCGTCTCGGGACAGCGTGCGGCCCAAAATGAAATCCGCCGAGACGCGATAATACTCGCAGGCCTTGACCACAAAGACCAGTCCCGGCTCCCGGATGCCGTTTTCATAGTGGGACAGCAGGGCCTGGGAAATGCCCAAATCCCCGGCGGCAGTGCGTTGGCTGACCCCCCGCTCCTGGCGTAGCAGAGCCAGGGTCCTTGAAAATTCAGATGCCATGATGGTTTTTCTCTCCTTTGGTTCTCTTTAACGCCCGGCGCAACGTTCTCTTTGTGCGTCCGGGGCTTTGAAGCAGGCGCGGACCAGCCGCGCCTGCTTCATAAGGAACCTCTGAATCAATCCCGCTCCACGTCTTGGCGGCATCTTTTCCGTCTG
>JAVVPH010000213.1:0-3472 GCA_036655835.1 Oscillibacter sp. | reverse complement strand
TGGACTGCTGCTCCACGCTGTTGATGGAATGAATGGCCCGGTCCAAAATGGTGAGCAGGGTGGGATTGGCGGGGGTATTGAGTGCGATGGAGAGAGTGGGAATCGTATTGGATACAGGTACCAAGACCAGCCCGTTTTTTCCGTTATTGAGAAAATAGTGGTCCGCCGTCAGGCTGCTGATGACGGTGAAATCGGCCTCTCCGTTTTTGACCGCTTCAATGGCCGCCAGGGCGGTGTCATAGTTTTGGCGGCGGGCCTGGGAGAAAACCTCGTATTCAAAGCCGTAAACACAGGCCATGACGGGCGACGGTATCTCCTGTAAATTTTTCCCGGCCTGGTGGAGGATGACAGTCTGTATGGGCAGGTACGGTAGGGAAAACGCCAGGTTTTTGTGCGAGTTGCCCAGGCCGTCCTCCGTGGCGCCCACCATCAAATCCGCCTGATTGCTCTCTAAAAGGGAGAGGGCGTGGCGAAAGCTCTCGGCGGGCACATACTCCAACTGAAAGCCGGTTTTTTGGTGGAGCACATCCATCACATCAGCGCTGATGCCCCGAAAATGCCCATTTTCGTCGGTGTAGCTGATGGGCCGCCAGTCGGGCGCGGCGGTGATCCGCAGTACGGGGTGTTCCCGGACAAAGCGTTTTTCCGCAGAGCTGAGGGAGAACTCACCGTCGCTGTCAGCACCAAAATATTTCATGTAGAGGTTGGAATCAAAGTGGGGGTTAATCTGGTTGATTTGTCCCAGCGCGTGGTTCAGCTCCCGCAGTACGTCGTCATTCCCCTTGGCCACGCCGAAGTAGTACGACTCCTGCCGGAAATTCGCAATAATTTTCTCGTCGTCCCGGAGCTTGGCACTGCTGGTGAGCTGCGCGTCCACCGCGCCGGTGGCGAAGGCCTCCTCCCAGGCTGCGGCATCGTCAAAATAGACCGGTGTGAGATGGAGATTGTTGGCCTTGCAAAATTGATGGAAGGCCTCGACTCTGGATTTGGCCCGGATAAAAACACCCACCTTGATATCTTCAAAGGTGTCGTAGTCATTGGGCAGATAGTCCGTGTGGAATTTCTTGGTCGTGATGGTGGAATAGGCGTAGCCGCTGCTCAGCTCCGCAAAATTGTAAAGAGCCTGCGTCTGGGCATTTTTGTTCATTGCCCCCATTAGGTCAGCCTCGCCATTGTCCAACAGGCCCACGGCCTCAGAGGGGGTGGTGTAGATATATTCCACATTCCACCCGGTGTATTTTTGAATTTCCCGGATGTAATCGATGAGAATGCCGCTGTAACTGCCGTCCGGATTCTGCTCGGAAAAATTGGGGAATGGGCTGATGGCCACCCGTACCGTCCGCTGTGGGAAGGGGAAGGGATTGCTGTCCGTTGCCAAAACGGGAAGGGTGAAACTGCACAGCATCAGCATCGCGACAATGGCCGCACACAGACGCTTCATATGCTCGCCTCCAATTTCATTAGAAATTATCCAAAACTGCCCGCATTGGTTATGATAGCGGAAGTTACATGAACTAATCTATATTGTAACACAAAGCGAATGCGTATCTCAACAGAAACTTGAAAAATTAGGGAAAAATCGTGGAAAGCCTTGGCTCACCACGATTTTTCCCTAATTTTTATGCCAGGGTCAAGTCTCCGTCCTTCACCCAACCCAGTTTGCGCACACCCAGATGAATCAGGGGGCACAGCACGGCGGGGAGAATGAAGCAGACCAACAGCAGTCCCGCCCACTCAAAAGCGCCCGGGGTAATGGCGGCGGCACCTTGGGCCAGCGCCTTTTCACCGGGGGCCAGCCAGCCGGTCCAAATGCCGATTTGCCCTACGAAGCCGCAGGTGCCCATGCCGGAGGACACCGGCGCGCCGTTCATTTGCAGGCGGAAAAGGCAGGTGGCGATGGGTCCCGTGATGGCGGAGGTGAGGGTGGGGGCGATCCAAATCCGGGGATTGCGGACGATGTTGGGCATTTGCAGCATGGACGTGCCGATGCCCTGGGAAATCAGGCCGCCCCAGCGGTTTTCCTTAAAGCTCATCACCGCGAAGCCGATCATCTGCGCACAGCAGCCGGCCACCGCCGCGCCGCCGGCCAGACCCACCAGGCCGAAGGAGGCGCAGATGGCGGCGGAGGAGATGGGCAGCGTCAACGCGACGCCCACGGTGACGGACACCAAAATCCCCATCCAGAACGGCTGGAGGTCGGTGCTCCACATGATGAAGTCGCCCACCAGCATGGCGGCGGAGCCGATGGCCGGGGCAATGAGCTTGGCCAGGGACACACCTACCAAAATCGTGATGGCGGGGGTCACCAAAATATCCACCTTGGTTTCCTTGGACACGGCCTTGCCGCATTCGGCGGCGAGAATGGCGATGAACAGCACCGCCAACGGGCCGCCGGCTCCCCCCTCGGTGTTGGCGGCCCAACCAACGGCCACCAGGGAAAACAGCACCATGGGGTCCGCCTTCAGCGCGTAGCCGATGGCAACCGCCATAGCGGGGCCTGCCATATCGAAGGCATACTGCCCCACGTCGATGAGAAATGGAAAGCCTGCCTGCTGACCGATGGTTTTGAGGATGGTGCCGATGAGCAGCGAGCAAAAAAGCCCCTGCGCCATAGCACCCAAGGCATCAATGCCATACCGTTTCGCGGAAATTACAATGTTTTTTCGCTGCATGAAGGTCTGAATTTTTTCCATGGGAAACACCTGCTTCTCTATAAAATGGGCTATACAGGTGTCATGACACCTGTATAGCCCATGATAAACGGTATGAGGCGGCTTGTCAACCGCTAATTTACCAAAAGAATGTGATTTTTCTCCAACGCCTTTGTCACCCGGAGGTAGGCGGCCTCGTCGGGACAGAGCAGGGTGTGGAGATGAATGCCCTCGGTGAGGTTGGAGAGGGGCTGTGCGCCGCCCTGGGCGCAGCGGTCTAAAAATTGGGTCACATCGTAGCGGTTGGAGAGGTGGAGGGAGCCGGTGAGCTGCCCGTAAACCGGGTGCTCCACAATCACGTCCAGTACCGTGCAGCCCTGGTCTACAATGGCGTTCAGCTCGTCCCCCATGCCGTCTGCTCCGTGCTGGCAGGCAATTTGCCGCACCAGTCCCGAGGCGGTGGGGAGGATGACATAGCCCCGGGGGGTGGCGGAAATGTCCTCCCCTGCGGCCCGGAGCAGGGCGATGTCGCCCACGATAATTTGTCGGCTGACGGAAAAACGGCTGGCCAGTGCCGTGGCACTGACGGGCTGCTTGGATTGGCGCAGGATGGTCAGGGCGGCTTGCCGCCGCTGGTCTGCGTGCATGAGCCTCACTCCTCTCACATACTTGTCATGACAGCAGTATAGCACCGATGCGCCGGACTTGCAACGAAAAAAGGCGGACAGAGAAGGATGAACTCTGTCCGCCTTTTGATTCACTTTTGTTCTTTAGAGGCTTTAAAATGACTGTACAGGGCCTTCCCGGTGAAAAAGAGCAGC
>JAVVPH010000212.1:0-3479 GCA_036655835.1 Oscillibacter sp. | reverse complement strand
GCGATGCCCAGACGGAAAAGATGCCGCCTAGACCTGCGGCGGGATTGATGCAGAGATTCCTGCTGCCCCGCCGGGAAACGCGGCAAGCCCATTTGCGCGGTCTGCGAAGGTCCCTCGCAGACCGCCGGACAGCACGCCGCTTTTTTGGCCCACGCCCGCCCGGCGGGCAATGCAAAAGGAGCCACTGTCACGTAGCGGCTCCTTTTGCAGCAGGGAACACAGCACAGCCGCCCGGTCATTTTTGTGCGGTATTGCCATATTGCCTTTTTCAATCAGCTGTGATATTCTTGTCGAGCAATGTCGAAGAGGCGGAACGGAGGTTCCCTGCTTCTCAGACGTAAAAATCACAAGGAGAGACAGCTATGACGTATGTTTTTTCCCCCCGGGGCGTTTGCTCGCACGAAATGCGAGTCGAGGTGGACGAGCGGCACATCATCCTTCACATGGAGGTAAAGGGCGGGTGCAGCGGCAATTTGCAGGGCATTTCGTCTCTGGTGTGCGGCATGAGGGCGGAGGACGCCATTGCCCGGCTCAAGGGCATTCGCTGTGGGTTTAAGGATACCTCCTGCCCGGACCAATTTGCCCGCCATTTGGAAAAAGCACTGCAACAGAGCTGAGATACCGCCAATGCAATCCGCTGATGCGGATTGCATTTCAATTTTTCCCCGGCGGGTCAATTCAACGTGTTGGCGTTTTGGGAGAACAGCTCCTCCACCCGGGACAGTACCCCGGGACAGGCACTGAGGGCCGGGTCCGCCGCCAGCAGGGCCGCCGCCGCCGCCTGGGCCTCTTGCAGCAGGCGGGTGTCACAGCCCAAATCCGCGATTTTCAGCCCCGGCAGGCCGTGCTGCCGCTGACCGAAGAAATCTCCGGGGCCGCGCAGCCGCAGGTCCTCCTCGGCGATTTTAAAGCCGTCGCCGGTTTGGGTCATCACCTTCAGCCGGGCCCGAGTCTCCTCGTTTTGATTGTCCGAAAAGAGGATGCAGTAGGACTTGTGACTGCCCCGGCCCACCCGGCCCCGGAGCTGATGAAGCTGACTGAGGCCGAAGCGCTCCGCGTTTTCAATCACCATCACGGCGGCGTTGGGCACGTCCACCCCCACCTCAATCACGGTGGTGGACACCAGAATATCCGTCTCGCCCCGGGCAAAGGCCGTCATCACGGCGTCTTTTTCCTTGGCCTTCATCTTTCCGTGGAGCAGGGACACACGCAGGTCGGGGAAAATCTCCGCCTGCAATTTTTTTGCGTATTCCGTGACGGCCTTCCGCTCGTCGGGCAATTCTCCGTTTTCCTCCACCAGAGGGCAGACAATGTAAATTTGGCGGCCCTCTTCCACCTGCTTGCGGAGAAATTTGTATACCCGGGGGTGGTACCCGCCGGAGACGGCAACCGTCTCAATGGTCTGCCGCCCGGGGGGCAGCTCATCAATGACGGATACGTCCAAATCGCCGTATAAAATCAGTGCCAGCGTCCGGGGAATCGGCGTGGCGGACATGACCAGTGTATGGGGGTGGATGCCCTTGGCGGACAGCGCCGCCCGCTGGGTGACGCCGAAGCGGTGCTGTTCGTCCGTCACCACCAGGCCCAAATCCGCATAAGTCACGCTGCCGGTAATCAGGGCGTGGGTGCCGATGACAAAGTCAATCTCTCCAGAGGATAACCCGGCGGAGACAGCGCGTTTTTCCTTGGCCGGGGTGGACCCCGTCAGCAGGGCACAGCGAATGCCCAGCGGCTCCAACAGCTGAGATAGGCCGATATAGTGCTGTTGGGCCAAAATCTCCGTAGGGGCCATCAGCGCGGCCTGCCGCCCGTTTTGGACGATGAAGTACACGCAGGCGGCCGCCACCATGGTTTTGCCGGAGCCAACGTCGCCTTGGCACAGCCGATTCATGGGCTGACCGGACTGCATATCCCCCACCGCGTCCCCGATACTGCGGCTTTGGGCCTTGGTCAGAGTGAAGGGGAGCCGACGGTAAAACGGCGTCAGGTCCACGGCGCGGCAGGGGGGGACGGACACCACCTCCCGGCGGCGGCGGAGCCGCTGGAGGCCGATGGCAAAGAGAAACAGCTCTTCAAATACCAGTCGCCGCCGGGCCGCGTCCAGCGCCTCGTCGGAGGCGGGGAAATGGATATTTTCATAGGCGTATTCGATGCGGCAGAGCTGATGGGCCTGACGGATGGCCTCGGGCAGAATGTCGGGCAGAATGGGGGCGCAGGCATCCAGACCCTGTCGCACGGACCGGGATAAAATCAGTTGGGAAACCCCCGCTGTCAGGGGGTAGATGGGCACGATGCGCCCGGTGCTTTCCCCCCGGCCCTCTTGCTCCACCAGGGGATTGTTCATCTGGCGGCGCAGGAGGTTTCCCTCCGTCTTTCCGTAAAATACATAGGTTTCGCCCTGCCGGAGATTGTTTTTCAGCCAGGCTTGGTTGAAAAAGGTCACGTCCAACACGCCGGTTTCATCCACCGCCCGGAGCTTGATCAAATCCAGGCCCTTGCGGATGTGGGACAGCGTCGGGGGCGCGGCCAGCATGGCGGCCACGCAGGCGTTTTCCCCGGGAATCAAATCCGCGATGCGGCGGACTTGGCGGCGGTCGTCGTAGGCCCGGGGGAAATAGGAGATCAGGTCTTGCAGCGTGACAATCCCCAGCTTGCCCAGGGCCTTGGCCCGCACCGTGCCGATGCCGTTGATGCACTGCACGTCCGTTTGCAGCTCTGCCATCAAAATCCCCCCCTCCTTGCAAAAATATTGCATTCATTATATAATAGCCGAAACGAAAAGACAAGAAAGTGTTGGGCAGCCCCCAGCATGGAAAGCGTGTCGCGATGCAACAATCCTCTTTTCTCCGGCGGGTCCTGCGGGCCGTGTTCGGCCTGTTATTTTTCGCCGTGGGCGTTTTTTTGATGGTGCAGGCCAACATCGGCCTGGCCCCTTGGGATGTGTTCTCCATGGGCCTATCCTACCACCTGCCCCTGAGCTACGGCCAGTCCATGGTGACCATCAGCCTGTCCATCGTGCTGTTGGACGTGCTGTTGAAGGAGGAAATCGGCCTGGGCACGATTTTGGATGCGGTGCTGGTGGGCAGCGCGGTGGATGTGTACACCTCCTTCGGACTGGTGCCCAAGTGCGAAACCCTGTTGGGCGGCCTTGCCATGATGACGGCGGGCCTGTTCATCATGGGCATCGGGCAGGTCATCTACATGGGCGCGGCATTGTCCTGCGGCCCGCGAGACGCGTTGCTGGTGGCCCTGGGCCGTCGAATGCGGAAAATCCCTATCGGCGGGGTGCAGATTTTGTTGCAGGCCTGCGCGCTGACCATCGGCTGGCTCCTGGGCGGACCGGTGGGCGTGGGGACTGTGGTGGCGGTGTTCGGCATCGGCATCACCATGCAGTTGGTGTTCCGTGTGCTGAAATTTGAGCCCCGGGACTTGGTGCAGGAGGGCATCGGCCAGAGCCTGCGCCGCATAGGCACCCTGGT
>JAVVPH010000211.1:0-3490 GCA_036655835.1 Oscillibacter sp. | reverse complement strand
GAGCGTTGCGCTGTGCGCGCTGCTGGCAGGCTGCGGAGCCGCCTCGCCGCCGAAAGCACCGCCAACGGAAGCACCGCCGACGAACGCGGCTATAACCCCGCTGCAAGTTTCCCTGCTAAAGGTCGGCAAAGCGGATGCCATCATCCTGCAAAGCGGCCCAGAAATTTGGGTCATTGACACCGGCGAGGAGGAGGACGGCGAGGAAGTGGTCACCTTCCTCCGCAATCAGGGCCTTGACCATGTGGATGTCTTGGTAATCACCCACTATGACCGGGACCATGTGGGCGGCGCGGACACCGTGGTGGAGGAACTGGACGTCCGGCAGGTGCTCTTGCCCGCCTATGAGGGCAGCAGCAGTGAATATGCGGACTTCATGGCGGCACTGGACGAAAAGGGCATTGTCCCCCAGAAGCTGACGGAGCCGATGGAGCTCTCCCTGGGGGAGGCCACCGTGCTGGTGGAGCCGCCATCGTCCTATGCCCGCCCCGGAGAGGGCGTGGAAATTGACAACAATTTCTCCCTCATCACCACGGTAACCCACGGGGAAAACCGCCTTATTTTTGCCGGTGACGCAGAAAAACAGCGGCTCCGTCAATGGCTGTCCGCAGGCACCGCCGCCCCCTGCGACTTCCTGAAAATGCCGCACCACGGCGTTTATAACACAGCCCTGAGCGATTTGTTGGAGGCCACCACGCCGGAATTTGCGGTGATTTGCTCCTCCAAAAAGCATCCGGCGGACACAGAGACTTTGGAGCTGCTCAAGCAGGAAGCTGTGCAGTCCTGGGAGACAAAGGACGGCAACGTAACCGTGATCAGCGACGGAAAAAAGCTGGAAATTCATCAAGAACGAGAACATTAGGAGTGTGAGAACACAATGGCGCAAGCTGTTTTTAATCGATATGAAAAAAAATATTTGATGCCGGAATCCATTTATCACGAATTGCGATTCCGCCTGCGCGCCCATATGCAGGAGGACGAATACGGCCTGCACACCATCTGCAACATCTACTACGACACCCCGGATTTCGACTTGATTCGCCGCTCCATCGAGCAGCCGGTCTACAAGGAAAAGCTCCGTCTGCGCAGCTACGGCATTCCCACGCCGGACACGAAGGTGTTTCTGGAAATCAAGAAGAAATACAAAAAAATTGTCAATAAACGCAGGGTGCAGTTGACCCTGCAAGAGGCCTATGACTACGTGGAGCGTGGTATCCGCCCGGAAAATGACTGCCAGATTCTCCACGAAATCGACTTCTTTTTACAGCGCTATCCCCTCACCCGGGGCCTGTATCTGGCCTATGACCGCATCGCCCTGTTTGACCGCCAGGACCACGATTTTCGCGTGACCTTTGACCGCAATATCCGCAGTCGCAGTGATTCCATGGGCCTTGAAAACGGCGACCGGGGCGAGGCGCTCTTACCCCAGGGCTACTATTTAATGGAGAGCAAGGTGCTGGGGGCCACGCCCCTCTGGTTCACGGAAATTTTATCGGAGCTGTCCATTTACCCCGTCTCGTTTTCAAAATACGGAAACATCTACAAAAAAGACCGAGACGCATTTTCTCTGGAGGAAATGCTGGTTCACAGAACAGAAAATTGGAATGAAATCAGGAGGAAGAGTGTATGTTAAGCAGTATTTTTCACGCGGGCGCGTTTTCGATTGTGGGAGTCGCCGCGGCAATGGCCACCGCACTGGTGCTGGGCATCACCGTTGCCCTGCTCTATAAAATTTCCAGCACCCATATCGGAAATTTTGTGGTCATTTTGGCGGTGCTGCCCCTGTTGGTGCAGTCGGTCATCATGACGGTCAACGGCAATCTGGGCGCATCGGTGGCGGTTCTGGGCGCATTTGGTTTGGTCCGGTTCCGCAGTGCGCCGGGAACTGCCCGCGAAATCGGCTTCATTTTCTTCGCCATGGCGGTGGGCCTTGCCACGGGCATGGGCTTTTTGACGCTGGCGGCACTGATCACCGTGGTAACCGGCCTCGCCATTTTAATTTTGGAAAAGGCCCAGTTCGGCAGTGTCGTCTCCAAGGAGCGGCAGCTGAAAATCACCATCCCCGAGGATCTGAATTACACCGGTTTATTTGACGACCTGTTCCAAACCTATGCCAAATACGCCCGGCTTGACCGGGTGAAAACCACCAACATGGGAACCATGTACGAGCTGTCCTACCAGATGGAGCTGAAAAATTTGGAGGAGGAAAAGCGCTTCATCGACGAATTGCGCTGCCGAAACGGCAATCTCTCCATCAGCTTGGGCTTGGTCCAGCGGGAAAAGAACGAGCTGTAATCCGATGCTTCCACGAAAAGAGGAAATCCTCTTTTCATCCGAAAATCAGAGATTTCCGCCGTGCTTTGCAGCGCGGGAAGATTGCGTGGATGACCCATTTTGCGGGCACGCCCGCTGCCATGCAGCGCACGGTAAATGAAACCCCACGGTTTTCATTGAATATTCGTATAATCAACCCTGTTCTCCTCCCTCTCTCCCCGCAAAATAGCCCGCAAAAAGGCGAAGAGACTGACATAGTCAGTCTCTTCGCCTTTTTGTATGCTCTTAATAGCCACGCCGTTTTAAGTCGGCAATCAGGTTAACATAAAATTCTCGCACATCGAAGCCCATGATATTCTCCCGGTCCAAATCCACCACATCTCCGTGGGAAATGCCCCGCTTTCCCTTTGGCTCCAGCAGCGTGAAGTGACTGCCCCAGCGGGCGGAGGGCACCGCCACCAGGCCGTCGTTCTGCCCGTCGAAGTGCTTCACCACGGGGTAGGTGACGTTCAGGGGAAACTGTCCGTTTTGCGCCCGCTTGCAAACCGACGCCACGCTTTCATACAGCACGCCGGGGGCATCCGGCGTCTCCGCATTCCGGGCAAGGCAGGCGGATTCCGTCAGGTCAACCACGGCGGAGAGAAAGTCCGGGTCTTTGTCCCCCAAGTGTTTCAGCGTTCCATTATAGACAGAGGCCATTTTTTCCCGCGCCGCCTCCGGCACTTTTCCCAGCAGATATTCCGCGAAAATGCAGCCCCGATGGGGGGTATTGATGGTTGTCAAACTGGCCACATACTGGCTGCAATCGCAATGAGTGATGGCGGCACGGCTGTCCAGACCGCCCTTGGAGTGGGCGATGATATTGATTTTTTCACAGCCGGTTTCCGCCACAATCCGGCGAATCCGCTCCGCCAGCTCCCGGCCGGAGGCCTCCACCGAGGCGGCAGATTGCTGCTGACCGTAATAAACAGTGGCGCCGTTGCGCTGTAATTCCCGTGGAATCCGACCCCAGTAGTTTACATAACGAAAATCCTGGAAGAACACGCCGTGGACCAGCAGCAGCGGGTATTTCGTCTTGCAAAGCTCGCTCTCCGCCCGGACCGTATCTAGGGAAGCTCTGATTCAATCCGTCGCGTGGATTGGCGAGCAGATTTTTTGTCTGGCAAGCCAAAAACACGCAGGAATACTGACGTATTTCAAGGGTTTTTGGCGATGTCCG
>JAVVPH010000210.1:0-3517 GCA_036655835.1 Oscillibacter sp. | reverse complement strand
AAAATAAGCCCGGCTCCGACTGGTCAGTAAGCCAATGGGAGCCGGGCTTTCAGCGTTTTCCCCCTTGGAAGGCAAGGCCGCCGCCGGATAGCCGCGGCCGCTTACACATTCAATCGCGCCGCCAGTTCACGCTTGACATCCAAAGCACAATTTCATATAATAACTCTACAATAGGTATGACCACTCAGCCGGTGTGAAGCCCACGCCCCTCCCAAACGGTCGTGTCCTCCGCATAGAATGGACGGCTCCTGTCCGCCACGGAAGACCCCGGGGCAATGGACGATTTTACTTGTATATGATAGAAGGAGAGCGGTACTATGGAATTCAAGAGTGACATTGAAATCGCGCAGGGAGCGACCCCGTTAAAAATTACGGAGATAGCGAAGGCCTGCGGTGTGGACGAGAAATATGTTGAGCAATACGGCAACTACAAAGCCAAAATCGACTATTCTCTGCTGAAAGAGACAAAAAAAGCCGACGGCAAGCTGATTCTTGTGACGGCCATCACCCCCACCCCCGCCGGTGAGGGAAAAACCACCACCACCGTGGGCTTGGCCGACGGTCTGCGGAAAATCGGCAAAAACGCGGTTGTCGCCCTGCGGGAGCCCAGTCTCGGCCCGGTGTTCGGCGTCAAGGGCGGCGCGGCAGGCGGCGGCTACGCCCAGGTGGTCCCCATGGAGGACATCAATTTGCACTTCACCGGGGACTTCCACGCCATCGGTGCCGCCAACAACCTGTTGGCCGCCATGCTGGACAACCATATTCAGCAGGGCAACGCACTGGGCATTGACCCGAAAAAAATCACCTGGCGTCGCGCGGTGGACATGAACGACCGCCAACTGCGCAATATTGTGGACGGGTTAGGCGGACGGATGCAGGGCTGCCCCCGGGAGGACGGCTTTGATATCACCGTGGCCTCCGAGGTCATGGCCGTGCTGTGCTTAGCCAGTGACATTGCCGACTTAAAACTGCGTCTTTCCCGCATCATTGTCGGATACACGTACAGCGACGAGCCTGTGACCGCCGGCGATTTAAAGGCCGCAGGGGCCATGGCGGCACTGCTGAAGGACGCGCTGAAGCCCAATCTGGTGCAGACTCTGGAGCACACCCCCGCTTTCATTCACGGCGGCCCCTTTGCCAATATCGCCCACGGCTGCAACTCCATCACCGCCACCCGGATGGCGCTGAAAATGGGAGATTATGCAATTACGGAGGCCGGTTTCGGCGCGGATCTGGGCGCGGAGAAATTTTTGGATATCAAATGCCGTATGGCGGGCCTGACCCCCTCCGCAGTGGTGGTGGTTGCCACCGTCCGGGCTTTGAAGCACCACGGCGGCGTGGCCAAGGCGGATTTGAACCAAGAAAATCTGTCGGCTCTGGAAAAGGGCCTGCCCAACCTGCTCCAGCACGTGGAGAACATCACCACGGTGTTCGGTCTTCCCTGTGTGGTGGCCATCAACGCCTTCCCCACAGATACCGCCGCAGAGCTGCAAATGGTGGAGGATCGGTGCAAAACCCTGGGGGTCAATGTGGCGCTGAGCGAGGTTTGGGCCAAGGGCGGCGAGGGCGGCATGGCGCTGGCCCGGGAGGTGGTGCGCCTGTGCGAGCAGCCTGCCAACTTCCATTTCAGCTACGGTCTGGACACAAGCATCCCGGAAAAATTGGAGACAATTTGCAAGCGCATCTATCACGCGGACGGTGTGCAGCTCACCCCCAACGCTAAAAAGCAGGCCCAACGTCTCACGGAGCTGGGCTTTGGCAATCTTCCCATCTGCATGGCGAAAACCCAGTATTCCTTCTCCGACGACGCCTCCTTACTGGGCGCGCCCAAGGATTTCACCGTCACCGTGCGAAACCTGAAGGTATCCGCCGGCGCCGGCTTTATCGTGGCACTGACCGGGGACATTATGACCATGCCGGGGCTACCCAAGGTCCCCGCCGCCGAAAAAATCGACGTGGACGAAAACGGAAAAATCTCCGGCCTGTTTTAAAACCGGACAGCGGCCCTTACCCCACTCTGCGGGGAGTCCTGCCGCAAACACGCAAATAGTCACACAGGGGGCGGAGACAACTTTCGTCTCCGCTCTCTGTGTGCACAAAAGAAAGAGGCATTCCCATGAACATGACAGAATTACGCTGCACCGACTTTATCGCCCAGTTGGCCTCCGCCGCGCCGGTACCCGGCGGAGGAAGTGCCTCCGCCCTGATGGGTGCTCTGGGCAGCGCACTGGGCAACATGGTGGGCAGCCTCACCGTTGGCAAAAAAAAATATGCCGCCGTGGAGGCGGAAATTTTACAGTTGAAGGCCCAGTCTGACCAACTGCAAGAAAAATTTCTCTCTCTGGCGGAAGCGGACGCGGCGGTTTTCGCGCCGCTGGCAAACGCCTATGGTCTGCCCAGGGAAACCGAAGCCCAGCGCCGGGAAAAGGCCCTGGTGATGGAAGCGGTCCTGCGGGACGCGTCGGCGGTCCCCCTGGAAATTATGGAGACGTGCCTGGAGGCACTGCGGGTGGTGGAGCGCTTTGCGCAGCTTGGCTCCCGCTTGGCCCTCAGCGATGCCGGCTGTGCCGCGGCCTGCTGCCGCGCGGCGCTGAACGCCGCCAGTCTCAACGTGTTGATTAACACCAAGCTCATGACGGACCGTGCCTACGCCCAGGGCCTGAACCGGCAAGCAGAGACGCTGTGCCGTGAGGGCAGTGCCCAGGCGGATGCCATCTTCGCCGCCGTCCGCGCGGAATTGATTTGAGGAGGAACGGGTCATGGCTGTATTGCTGAAAGGGGCCGAGGCCGCCGATGCCCTGACGGAAAAACTGCAAGGCCAGGTGACGGCGCTGCAAGCGCAAGCCATTCTCCCCTGTCTGGCCATCGTCCGGGTGGGCGCGCGGGAGGATGACCTGGCCTACGAGCGGGGCGCACAGAAGCGCTGTGAAAAAATAGGGATTGCCGTGCGGCAGGTGGTGCTGCCCGGGGATGTCTCTCAGGAACGCCTGCTCTCCGAAATCCGCCTTTTGAACGCGGATGCGCGTGTCCACGGTGTCCTGCTGTTCCGCCCGCTGCCAAAGCACTTAAATGACGAGGTCATTCGGCAGGCACTGCTGCCCGAAAAGGATGTAGACGGCATCACAAACGCCTCTCTTGCGGCGGTGTATGCCGGCACAGCAGGCGGATTTCCCCCCTGCACGGCGGCGGCCTGCGTGGAGCTGCTGCAATACAATCGCATCCCCATCAGCGGGCGGCGGGCGGTGATCATCGGGCGGAGTCTGGTGATTGGAAAGCCGGTGGCCATGCTGTTGATGGCCGAAAACGCCACTGTCACCGTCTGTCACAGCCGCTCCCAAAATTTAGCCGCCATTTGCAGGGAGGCGGACATTTTGGTCGTCGCCGCCGGAAAAGCCGGCATGGTGGGCGCGGATTTTGTCCATCCCGGTCAGGTGGTATTGGATGTGGGCATCCATGTCACCGCGGACGGAACGCTCTGCGGCGACACCCGCTTTTCCGAGATTGCGCCCCTGGCGGC
>JAVVPH010000209.1:0-3526 GCA_036655835.1 Oscillibacter sp. | reverse complement strand
GGCCAAGCTTTTAAGGAACCATCTCTCCTCCTCCCCGTTTTCCAATTCTTGATGGTGGTTTTTTGCAACGCAAAAAAGGACGACAGGGCCAAATCGGCCCTGTCGTCCTTCTATACATCTATTATATGTGCTCAGTCCGCGGGATATTCGCCGTCCCAGAGCACCTTGCGGAACTTCATGGGGTCGGTATTCCCCTCGGTGGAGAACAGCAGCACCTGGCTGAAACGGTCCAAGCCCAGATAGTCCCGCAGGTCCTTGTGCTCGTCATTTTCCATCAGGGCGGCAATCAGGCCCATGCCCACCGCGCCGGACTCGCCGGAAATCACCGTGGGATCGCCCTTCACCGGCACGCCCAGCATCCGCATTCCCCGGGCGCTGACCCAGTCCGTGCAGGAGACAAAGGCGGAGACGTGGTTGCGCAGAATGTCCCAGGCGCTGACGTTGGGCTCGCCGCAGGCCAGACCCGCCATAATGGTTTTCAAATCGCCGCTGACGATATGGGGAGTTCCGTCTCCCGCCACCGCGCTCTGATACAGGCAATCCGCCGCCCGGGCCTCCATCACCACAAATTTGGGGGGATCGTTGGGGAACAGATTGGTGAAATATCCGATGACCGCGCCGGCCAAGCTGCCCACGCCCGCCTGCACAAACACATGGGTGGGGCGGTTTACGCCCATCTGGCGGAGCTGATCCGCCGCCTCGCCTGCCATGGTGCCGTAGCCCTGCATAATCCAGGCGGGAATCTCCTCGTAGCCCTCCCAGGCGGTATCCTGGACCACCACGCCGTGGCGGGTTTCCGCCGCCTCTGCCGCCGCCATGCGGACACATTCGTCGTAATTCACGTCCTCAATGGTGACGCGGGCACCCTCCCGGGCAATATTCTCGTACCGGGCCAGGCTGCTGCCCTTGGGCATATGCACCACAGCCTTCTGCCCCAGCTTTTGCGCCGCCCAGGCAACGCCCCGGCCGTGGTTTCCGTCCGTGGCGGTGAAGAAGGTGGCCTGCCCAAATTCCTGGCGGAACGCCTCGCACGTCAGGTAGTCATAGGTCATCTCGGAGACGTCCTTGCCCATCTGCTGGGCGATGTACCGGGCCATGGCAAAGGAGCCGCCCAGCACCTTAAAGGCGTTCAGGCCGAAGCGGAAGGACTCGTCCTTGGTAAACAGCCCGCCCAGTCCCAAATACTCGGCCATGCCGTCCAGCCGGGCCAGCGGCGTAATGGAATACTGGGGGAATCCGCTGTGGAAAAATCGCGCCTTTGCCACATTGCTCAGCGACATGATGGAAAGCTGCCGGTCCTCGCTGGGCGGAAGCTGATTGGCAACCCATTTGATTGTTTCTTTCATAATTACCACCGCACAAAATTTTTTAGTAAAGCAAACTATTTATTAGCCTTTCCTGTATCATACCACAAAAAAAGGAGAAGTCAAGGGCCCTTTCCCGCCGTCTCCGGGAAGCCGCGAAAAGCGGCTTGACAGATACCCCCGGGGGGTATATACTGTAAGCGTCCAATGATACCCCCGGGGGGTATCAGGTCCATAAAAAGGAGACAGCCATGCGAGAAGAAAAATATGATATTTCCGGCATGTCCTGCGCGGCGTGCAGCGCGTCGGTGGAAAAGGTCACCCGCAAGCTCCCCGGCGTGGAGCGGAGTGAAGTCAATTTGACCACCGGAATTTTGACCATTTCCTATGACGAGGCCCAAGTCGGGCCAGTGGATATTTTACAAAAAGTGGAAAAAGCAGGCTTTGGGGCCACCCTGCATCCCCCAAAGGGCACTGCAAAAAAATCCGAGGAACCCCTTGATGCCCAAGCCCTTGCGCTGAAACGACAACGGGCGGAGCTGACGGCGGCGGCGGGATTTTCCCTGGTGCTGCTCTACGTCTCCATGGGGCAGATGCTGCCCATGGGGCAGATGCTGCCCTTCGGCCTCCCCGCCCTTCCTCTGCCGGCGCTTTTTTCCATGCACTCCCACCCCATGAATTTTGCAGTTTTACAGCTTCTTTTGACGATTCCCGTGCTATATTGCGGCAGAAAGTTCTTTTTTGTAGGTTTGAAAGCCCTGTGGAACCGAACTCCCAACATGGATTCTCTGGTAGCCATCGGCAGCGGCTGTTCCTTTTTGTACAGTTTGGTGATGACTTTTTTGATTTCCGACGGGCCAAATCACGTCCACGACTTGTATTTTGAGTCTGCCGCTGTGGTTTTGACCCTGGTTTCTCTGGGAAAATTTTTGGAGAGCCGGAATATGCAGCGGACCAAGGGCGCCATCACCGCTTTGATGCAGCTCACCCCGGACACGGCAATTTTGGCAGAATCCGGGGTTGAAATCCCCACAAAGTCCCTGAAAATCGGGGATTTACTGCTGATAAAGCCCGGCGCACGGATTCCCGCCGACGGTCACGTACAGCGGGGCGAGAGCAGCGTCAACGAGGCGATGCTCACCGGCGAGAGCCTGCCCGTGGAAAAAACGGCCGGCGACGAGGTGATTGGCGGCAGTGTCAACGAAAACGGAGTTTTATATGTGGCGGTGAGTCGGGTGGGCGAGGACACGACGCTGGCCCGGATTATCCGCTTTGTGGAGGATGCCCAGGGCAAAAAAGCGCCCATTTCCAAGACCGCCGACCGGGTGGCGGGGGTGTTTGTGCCGGTGGTGATCGGCCTTGCCATACTCTCCGCTATCGCTTGGGCCGCAATGGGTGAGCCGATTTCCTTCGTCCTGCGGGTGTTCACGTCGGTGCTGGTGATTGCCTGTCCCTGCGCCTTGGGTCTGGCCACGCCCACAGCCATCATGGTGGGCACCGGACTGGGGGCCAAGCACGGCATTTTGATTCGCAGCGGCGAAATTTTGGAGACGACCCACACTGTGGACACGGTGGTGCTGGACAAAACCGGCACCATCACCGAGGGCAGCCCGGCGGTGACGGAAATTTTGACGGTACAGGGCGACGAAACCGCCCTCCTGACCCTGGCAGCCACGGTGGAGGCCGTATCGGGGCATCCCTTGGCTGGGGCGATTTTAGCCTGTGCAAAGGCGAAAAACATCCTGCCCGGCCCTGCGCCCGAAGTCTTTGAAAACCTGTCGGGCCGGGGCTTACAGGCCAATTTGGCAGGCAGAATGATTTTGGCGGGAAATCGCCGCTTGATGGAAGAAAATGGTATCTCCCTCTCCTCCCTGCTCCCCGATGGGGAGCGGCTGGCGGCACTGGGGGAAACGCCCATGTATTTCGCGGAAAACGGAAATTTACTGGGCCTGATCAGCGTAGCGGACCCGGTGAAGGCCACCAGTGCCGCCGCCATCCGGCGACTGCGGGATCTGGGCCTGCGCACCGTGCTGCTCACCGGGGACAGCCGGGCGGCGGCGGAGCGCATCGGCGCGCTGGTGGGCGTGGACGAGGTGGTGGCCGAGGTGCTGCCGGAGGAAAAGGCCGCCGTGGTACAACGGCTACAAGCCTTGGGCCGCAAGGTTATGATGGTGGGAGACGGTATCAACGACGCCCCCGCGCTCACCGCCGCAGCCGTAGGC
>JAVVPH010000208.1:0-3533 GCA_036655835.1 Oscillibacter sp. | reverse complement strand
CTGTTTTTCTTTTTTTACTGCCTCTGCGGCTGGATTTGGGAGTCCTGCTATGTCTCCTGCCGTCAGCGCCGCTGGGTGAACCGGGGGTTTTTAAACGGCCCCCTTCTCCCCATTTATGGCTCCGGCGCACTGATTATTTTGCTGTTCACCATTCCGGTGAAGCAGTCCCTGTGGCTCATATTCCTCTTTGGAATGTTGGCGGCTACGGCCCTGGAATACGTCACCGGCGCGGTGATGGAGCGATTGTTCAAGGTCCGCTATTGGGACTATTCCACCCAGCCCTGCAACCTAAACGGCTACATTTGCCTCACCAGCTCCCTGGCCTGGGGCGTATTTTCCATCCTCCTGGTGCGCCTGGTTCACCCGCCCATTGAGGAGTTGCTGTTGCGCCTGCCCGCAGTTTGGGCCGGGCCGCTGGCCTTGCTTTTAACCGCCGGATTCACGGTGGACGTGGTCCAGTCCGTCCACGACGCGTTGGATCTGCGGGAGGTGCTCACCCGCCTCACCGAGGAAAACGAGGATTTGCGGAGACTGGCCAAGCGGGCGGAGGTGTTCGCCGCCTTTGCGGAGGAGGATTTGCACGCCTTCCAGGAGCGGACAGAGCAGGATAAACGGCTGCTGCAAGAGCGCTTGGAGGCGGAGCTGGCAGAGCGCCGCCAACAGCGCAGTCAGCGCAGACGCAAGCGCCGGGAGCTGTTGGAGGAGGGCCTGCGCTGGCGTCGGGAGGCAAAGCTCCAGACCATTGCGTCCATCACCGAGGCTGTGGACCGATACAGCAGCCATGTGGACCAGCAGCTCAGCGGCAGCGACTTGACCCAGCGCCGGGCGGAGTTGCGGGAGACGGTGGAAAAGCTTCACGACCGGGAGAGCGCCATCCGCACCCGGACCGCCAAGTCCTATCGCAGTACCCTGCGTCTCCTGCGGGCCAACCCCTCCGCCAAGGCCAAGGAGTTTGCCGAGGCACTGGAAGCCCTGCGGAAGCTGAACGACCAGCGGTAAACCCGCAAAGGACGGACCGATTGACAAGGGAACGGCACCCCAATTGTTTTGGGCAGGAGATCCTGCTGTCTCACAATTGGGGTGCCGTTTGCAATCGGTCCGTCCTTTTTTGCCTTTCCCCCAATGGGATATCCGCCCCGGGTCTTAGCGGCGTCTTTTCCGTGCGGAATCGCCAAAAGCCCTTGGAATACGTCAGTATTCCTGCGTATTTTGCCTCGCCAGGCAGAACCCTCCCCTCGCCAATCCACGCCACGGATTGAATCCAGGGTTTCTTAGACCCCGGAGAGGTCAAAGGCGGGGGTGTATTCCTCCTTGGCGGAGGTCCGCTCTTGGACGTAGCCGTCGGTGATGCCGCAGTTTTCCATGTAGGCCGTGGCGGCGGCGTATTCCGCCCGGGTGACGTGGCGGGCCAAATTTCCCGCGGCCCCGGGCTGGGGGGTGTATTGGCTCATCAGGGAAAACAGCACGTCGCCGGGGCGGAACTGCTCCGCCACAAAGTCGATACAGCGGCGGGTATTTTCCATCTGTCCCGGCAGCAGCAGGTGGCGAATCAGCACGCCGGACCGGAGCTGTCCCTTTTCCATGCGGTAGGGGCCGGTTTGGCGGAACATCTCCAAAATGGCCGGTGCGGCCCAGTGGAAATAATCCGCCGCGCCGGAGTAGGCCCGGGCAGGCTCCGCCAGGGCGTATTTCAAATCCGGCAGGTAAATCTGCACCTTGCCGGACAGGGCTTTCAGCGTCTCCGCCTTTTCATAGCCCCCGGAATTCCACACCACCGGCACGGGAAGCGGCTCTGCCAGTGCCTCCAAAATCGCCGGGGTGAACTGGGTGGGGCTGACCAAATCAATGCAGGCCGCGCCCTGGGCGATCAAGTCCTCAAAAATTTCCCGCAGGCGGGGAACACTGACGGATTTTCCGAAATTTTCCCGGGAAATAGGGCGATTTTGACAAAAGCAGCAGCGCAGGTTGCAGCCGGAGAAAAACACCGCCCCCGCCCCCCGCGCTCCCACCAGACACGGCTCCTCCCACTGGTGGAGCATGGCCTTTGCCACCACCGGGGTCAGCGGCAGGCCGCACAGTCCGCCGGCGTGATATTCCGTCCGTTCCGCCCCGCAGTTCCGGGGACATAGGGTACAAATCATGTTGTCTCTCCTTGGGCCGGGGCGGTTTCCGCCGCCAGTAAGGTTTGCGCCTCGGCGTAATATTTGGCAAAGGCGGAGGGCACGGCACAGCGGGAAAGTCCCGCCGCGTCCACCCAGAGGAAGTCCGCCGGTCCCGCCCCGGACACCTCCAGGGAGTAGCCGGTCATGTGCCATTCCACGTGGGTAAAAATGTGCTTTGCCGTCAATTTTTTCCGCCAGCATTTGGCGTGCAGACCCCAAGCCGCCACCGCCGCCGGGGCGTTTTCCTCGTCCAGTGCCCCCTCCACATTGGGAAATTCCCAGAGAGAGGCCAAAAGTCCGCTGTCAGATCGCTTCCGTAATGCGATTTTTCCGCCATTTTCCAGTAAAAAAATCGTTTTTTCCTGCATTTTTCGCGTTTTTTTCGCCGTTTTTACCGGCAAATTTTCCGCCGTTTTCCGGGCATGGCCCAAACAGAGGGTTTTTACCGGGCAAATTTCGCATTTCGGCGGTCCGCCCGGTCCGCAAATAACGGCCCCCAATTCCATGAGGGCCTGGTTAAATTGCCGGAGATCGGCGGGCTGTTCCGGCAAAATAGCCGCCACCGCCGCCCGGATGGCCCGTTTGGCGGCGGGGTCACCGATGTTGTCGTGACAGTCCGTCAGGCGCGTCATCACCCGGAGGGCGTTGCCGTCCACCGCTGGGACCCGCAGGCCAAAGGCCGCCGAGGCAATGGCCCCGGCGGTATAGTCTCCAATCCCCGGCAGGGCCAAAAGGCCCTCGTAATCCCCGGGAAACTCCCCGCCGGCGGCGACGATGCGTTTGGCGGCGGCTTGCAAATTCCGGGCGCGGCTATAATACCCCAGCCCCTCCCACTGCTTCATCAGCGCGTCCTCCGGGGCGGCGGCCAAGGCCTCCACCGAGGGGAAGGCGGCGAGAAACCGGGCATAATAGCCCAGTACCGCCGCCACCCGGGTCTGCTGAAGCATAATCTCCGACACCCAGATACGGTAAGGGTCCCGGGTTTGCCGCCAGGGCAGGGCCCGGGCAGAGGCCCGATACCACGCCAGCAGAGGGGCACTCAGCGCCGCCAGTGAATTTTCCATTGTCATTTCGTCCTGTTTCATGGTAGTATTATAGCATATCCACCCCCAATTTCAAATCCCCCCTCCCACGAAAAAAAGAACTTGCCGGTGGAAGGTGTAGGACGATGGCACGGAGAGGTGAGACGCTTGAAACGCAACGAGGTGGAGGCCTTTGTGTGCTGCCGCTTCCGCTGTTTTTCACACTGCGCCAGCGCTTACAGGAAATTAAGGAATCAGAGGTTCCTTAAAGGAGGAGAAAAAGATGAGGCTTGTCAGTATTGAAACCATTCCCGGACAGGAATTTGAGAGCTTGGATCTGGTGAAGGGC
>JAVVPH010000207.1:2686-3581 GCA_036655835.1 Oscillibacter sp. | reverse complement strand
AAGACAAATCAAGCCCCGCCTGCCCTCCGCAGACGCGGATTTGGGCGTGACCACCATCGCCGGGGAGCGGGCGGGGGTGGTGACTCGGGGCGAGGTGCGGGCCTTGCCGGTTTACGGGCCCGGCGGTTATATCTGGCAGCCCGTCGGCGGGGATACAGTGCTGGTGATCAAGGGCGGCACCGGCGGCGAGGAGCAGTGCGTGGCAGGGGCCCAGCAGGCGGCGGCACCCCAGGGGATGCAGCCCGGCGAGGTGTATCTCTACGTCAAGGGCGGCGGCGCGGTGTATTTAAAAGGGGACGGCACGGTGGAATTGCAGGGAAGCGTTGCCATTGAGGGAAGCTTGACGGTGAACGGAAAACCCTACAAGCCCTGCACCTGCGGCAGTCCCGGCGGGGTGTGAGATGGAATTGAAATTACAAAACGGCGACTATGTCCCCGACGGCGTGGGCGGCTTGCGGCGGGTGGAGGGCAAGGAGGCCCTGTTACAGCGGGTGCTGTTCAAGCTGACGGCCCGGCGGGGGGAATTTCCCTTCCGGGAGGACCTGGGCAGCCGCCTGTGGCAATTGAGCGCGGTGCCCTCCGCCCGACGGCAGAGCGCGGCGGAGCAGTACGTGGCGGAGGCACTGGCGGAGGAGACGGGAGTGCGGGTCACGTCTGTGAAGCTACGGGACCTGGGCGGCGGCGTGATGGCGGTGGCGGTGGGTCTGCAAAGGGGCGGGGAGCCGCTGGACGTGACATTGGAGGTGCGATGAGTGAAAACCATTGAGGAAATTTATCAGGAGCTGCTGACGGCCTTTGCGGCGCGGAGCGGCTTTGTGCCGGAGGAATCCTGCGATTTATCGGTGCGGCTCTACGCGGCGGCGGCGCAGCTGGAAAGTCTGTACGCCTACTGCGA
>JAVVPH010000207.1:0-2676 GCA_036655835.1 Oscillibacter sp. | reverse complement strand
GGCGCAGATGCAGGCGCTGTCCGCCCAGGGGGAATGGGTGCTGAACCAGAGCTTTCCCCAGACGGCCCGGGGCGTTTTTCTGGACCGACACGCCGCCATGCGGGGCATCAGCCGCACTGCCGCCACCAAGGCCACGGGGACACTGCGGTTTTCCGTGGGGACGGCGGCGACGGGGGCGCTGAGCATCGCCGCCGGGACGGTGTGCATGACGGCGGACGAGCTGCGCTTTGAAACCACGGCGGCGGCGGTTTTGGCGGCGGGAACGCTGACGGTGGACGCGGCGGCAAGAGCGGTGGAGCCGGGGAAGCGGTACAACGCCGTGGCGGGAAGCGTGGGGATCCTCACCGCCTGCCCGGTGGGCATCACCGCCTGCACCAACCCCGCCGCCTTTTCCGGCGGCAGTGACGCGGAGGAGGACGAGGCCCTGCGGGCGCGGATTTTGGAGAGCTATCAGCGTTTGCCCAACGGGGCCAACGCCGCCTACTACGAGCAGACGGCCATGGGGCACAGCGACGTGGCGGCGGCAAGGGCGGTGGGCCGGGCCAGGGGCATCGGCACGGTGGACGTATATGTGGCCACCCAGGCGGGCATTCCCTCCGCCCAACTGCTAGCGGCGGTGCAGGCGGATTTGCAGGAGAAGCGGGAGATTGCGGTGGATGTGCAGGCACTGGCACCGACCAAGGCCACGGTGAATTTGTCCGTGGAGCTGACGGTGGCGGAGGGGGCGGCGTTCGCCGCGGTGAAGGCGGCGGTGGAGCGGGCCTTGGGCGGATTTTTTACCGGGCGGCTGTTGGGCTGTCCCCTGCGGCTGGCAGAATTGGGGCGGACCATTTTTGCCGTGGAGGGCGTGGAGAATTACCACATCCTGTCCCCCACGGCGGATTTGCCGGGGAACAACACGGTGCTTCCCACACTGGGGACGCTGGGCGTGACGGAGATGGGAGGGGCGTAAGACATGGCAGAATCGTATGAGAGTTATTTAAAAGAGCTGCTGCGGCCCCTGGGAATCTACGACTTGACGCCGCAGTCCATCAGCGGCGCGGAGCTCCACGCCCTGGGCGCGGGCTTTGACGGCGTGAGCGACCGGTTGGAGGTCGTGGAGCGGGAGACAATCACCGCCACGGCGGAGGGGGAGGGCCTGGACCGCCGAGAGGCGCTCTTTGCCCGGAAACCCGCCGCCGTTGGCCCGGCACAGCGGCGGGCGGCGATTTTTGCCCTGATGCAAATTGACGGCGACAGTCTCACCGGCGCGGCCATCAATAAAACCATCAGCGGCTGCGGCATCCGGGCGGAGGCCAACGAAACCGACGTGCCGGGGCACATCCGCATCACCTTTCCCGACGTGGCGGGAGAGCCGGCGAATTTTCAGCAAATCCAAAAAATCGTGCTGGACATTATTCCCTGCCATTTGGAGACGGAATTTTATTTCCGCTATTTGACCTGGGCGGAGTGCGAGGCCCGGGGGTATACCTGGGACGTGGTGGAAACGGCGGGAAAAACCTGGGAGAGCTTTGAGCTGTGGGTATAGGAGAGGCAAAAATGGAACAGGAGATGACGACGCTGGCCCTGAGTCAGCAGGTGACGGCCAACACCCGGCGGATTGAGAGCCTGGAGCGGGGCCAGACGGCCCTGAACCGCCTGGCCACCGCCGTGGAGGTGCTGGCCACCAAGCAGGAGAGCATGGGGCGCAGTGTGGAGCGGCTCAGCGAAAAAATGGACAATTTAGAGCGGCGGCCGGGACAGCGCTGGGAGAGTCTGGCGGACAAAATTCTGCTGGTGCTGGCGGGGGCCTTTGTCACCTTTTTGCTGGCGGGGGGCGTGATATGAGACGGCTTTGCCGGCGGCAGTGGACCACATCAAAGCTCATCGCGCTGGCGGCCTTGGCGGTGGACGCCTCCGCCACCTATATGGTGCTGTATTTTTGCTATCTGTCCATCCTGCGGAATTTCACCGGGACGCTGCCCTATCTCACGGCCCTCATCGGGGCGCTGCAGGCGGCCACAGCGGTGATTTTGTCGGCCTATTTCGGAAAGAGCAAGGCGGAAAACACCCGGGGCGGTATCACCTACGACACGGCGGTGAACAGTCAGCCGGATTGCGAATGAGAGGGGAAAAAATGAAGGAATTTTTGAGAAAGCTGTCCTCCAGAAAATTTTGGATGGCGGCGGCGGGTGTGGTCACCGGCATTGCCATGGCCTTTGGCGTGGAGGAAAGCGCCATGGCCACTGTGGCGGGTGCGGTTACCACGCTGATTTCCATAGTGACCTATGTGCACACGGAGGGCCGGGTGGACGCGGAGCACGTCAAGCAGGCGGTGGAACAGGTACAGGACGCGGTGGAGACGGTGACGCGAGATGACAAAACGGCTGCTTGAGCTGGCCCGGCAAGAGCTGGGCACCTGCGAACAGCCCGCCGGGAGCAATCAGGTGAAATACAACAGCGCCTATTACGGGCGGGAGGTCAGCGGGCCGGCGTACCCCTGGTGCTGTGCCTTTTTGTGGTGGCTGTTTCAGGAGGCGGGACTGGCGGCGCTCTTTTACAGCGGCGGAAAAACCGCCTCCTGCGGGGCGCTTTGCCTCTATCGCTTCACGGCGATAAAAAAATAAGCGGCGAAGGGGGAAAATCGCTTTTTTACCGGGTCTCAGCGTGTCGAAAAGACTTTTTCGACACGCTGAG
>JAVVPH010000206.1:0-3582 GCA_036655835.1 Oscillibacter sp. | reverse complement strand
GACAGCTCCAGAACGGTCAGAGCCTTGATCTCTTCGATCATAGCAGTAACTTTTTCAGACATAATATTAGCCTCCTGATAGTAAATTTAAAATTCGAGCTCCGCTGAATTATTCAGCGGCGGGAGCGGTGGCTTCTTCCACTGCGGCGGGAGCGGCTTCTTCAACAGCGGCGGGAGCGGCGACTTCGCCGTTCTTCTCAGCAATCTGCTTGAGGACAACCGCCAAACCGGTGATGGGAGCCAGCATGGTGCCCAGAACCTGAGAGAGCAGGATGGGCAGTGCGGGAATGGCAGCCAAGGACTGGATGGTTTCCATGGAAACGGGCTTACCGTCCATGAAACCGCCCTTAATCTCGAACTTGCCTTCCATCTTCTTTGCGTAGTTGACCATGACACGGGCGGGAGCGACGGGATCGTCGCACAGTGCCAGAGACGTGGTGCCATTGAGCAGGCCGTCCAGTTCGGAGAGGCCGGTGTTGTTGAAAGCGAAGCGGAGCAGGGTGTTTTTCACAACTGCGTAATCCACATTGCTCTCACGGCACTGCTTGCGCAGCATGGTGTCTTCTTCAACGGTAATACCCTTGTAGTCGACAATCACGCCTGCGGTTGCCTTCTGAACCTTCTCAGTCAGTGCGCTGACAATGGCTTGTTTTTCGCTTAAGACTTTTGCATTAGGCATTCTTGTTTTCACCTCCAGGAAATTTGTAGCTGCGTTCAAAAAGAAAACCGTCCTTGTGCGTGTTGACACACAAGGACGGAATAGCAATCTTACGATTAGCCGTCCTCGGCAGGGCTTACGGGGTTGCCCCCTCCTGCTGTCTTTGGAACGCAAGTGTTATTATATCAAACAGGTGAAAAATGTCAAGGACAAGTTTCACTGTTTCATATTGGAATATGGCTTAGACCAGCTTGGCGGTGTTCATCTTCACGCCGGGGCCCATGGTAGAGGCCGCAACGCAGCTTCTAATGTACTGGCCCTTGGCGGAAGCGGGCTTCGCCTTGTTGATGGCGTTCATCAGCGTGTTGTAGTTCTCCACCAGCTTCTCAGGGCCAAAGGAGGCCTTGCCGATGGGGCAGTGGATGATGTTGGTCTTGTCCAGACGATACTCAATCTTACCTGCCTTGACTTCCTGCACGGCCTTCGCCACGTCGGGGGTCACGGTGCCGGCCTTGGGAGAGGGCATCAAGCCCTTGGGGCCCAGGACCTTACCCAGACGGCCCACCAGGCCCATCATGTCAGGGCTGGCGACAACCACGTCAAAGTCAAACCAGTTTTCCTTCTGGATCTTCTCGACCAAATCCATTTCGCCGACATAGTCAGCGCCGGCAGCGCGGGCAGCCTCGGCCTTATCGCCCTTGGCAAACACCAGGACGCGGACGGTTTTGCCGGTGCCGTGGGGCAGGACAATCGCGCCGCGGACCTGCTGGTCAGCATGGCGGGAGTCAACGCCCAGCTTCACGTGCAGCTCGACGGTTTCGTCGAACTTCGCGGTAGCGGTTTTGCAAATGAGTGCCATGCCTTCAGCAGCATCATACAGAGCGTTTTTGTCGATCTGCTTGGCACTGTCCTTATATTTCTTGCCTCTAAACAATGTTACTTCCTCCTCATAGTGGTTATTCGGAATAAATCCTCCCACTGTATGAAGCGGCTCGAAGCCGCTCTATTTCTAACGATTATTCGCCGACGACGACGCCCATGCTGCGGCAGGAGCCTTCAATCATGCTCATGGCGGTTTCCAAGTTCGCCGCGTTCAGGTCGGGCATCTTAATCTCAGCGATTTTCTGGATAGACGCCTTGCTGATGGTGGCAACCTTGGTCTTGTTGGGGACGCCGGAGCCGGATTCGATGTTGCATTCCTTTTTAATCAGAACAGCCGCAGGGGGGGTCTTCGTAATAAAGGAGAAGGAACGGTCAGCGTACACGGTGATGACCACGGGGATAATCATGCCCGCGTCATTTTTGGTGCGCTCGTTGAACTCCTTGGTGAAAGCTGCAATGTTAACGCCGTGCTGGCCCAAAGCGGGGCCGACGGGGGGAGCGGGAGTCGCCTTTGCTGCGGGGATTTGCAACTTCACATAACCAGTAATTTTCTGTGCCACGGAGTAGCACCTCCTAAATCTTAAATGTGGTGGCGGAGCGCGCAAATCACGCTTCCGTCTTTGGCGGGACCTGTCCAGTCCCTCCCACTTGCGCCGAATACGCTTCGGCAGGCGGCGTCCCTAGGACGCGAAGCTTTTTCAATCGTGCTCTGCAAAGAAATTTCTCAGCTCTGGACCTCGACCTGGTCAAGCTCCAAATCAACCGGCGTCTCTCTGCCGAACATGGAGACCATCACGCTGACGCGGTTTTTCTCAGGTTCGATCTCCTCCACGACACCGATGAAGCTGGACAGCGGACCATCCACAATGCGAACGTGGTCGCCCACATGATACTTCACAATAATCTCGTGTTTTTCCATACCCATGCCCAGGACCTCTTCCTCGGTCAGGGGGATGGCCTTGTTGGCGGAGCCGACGAAGCCGGTCACGCCGCGGACGTTCCGCACCAGATGCCAAGTGTCGTCGGTCATGACCATTTTAATCAGCACATAGCCGGGAAACACCTTCCGCTCCACTTCCTTGGAAGCGCCGGACTCGGTGACCTCTGTCACGGTTTCCATGGGGACTTCAATCCGCAAAATGCGGTCCTCCATACCCCGGCCGGTGACAAATTTCTCGATGCTGGTTTTTACGGCATTTTCATAACCGGAATAGGTATGCACAACATACCACTGTGCACTCTCTGACATATTGTCCACCTTAAGCGCCAAACACGCCAATAATCATCTGGACAGCGGAAATTGCCACGAAATCAAACGCCCAGATACAAACGCCGATTGCCAGGGAGCAAAGCAGCACAGTGCCAGTGTTTTTGATAACGGTTTCCTTGGTAGGCCACACGACCTTTTTCAGTTCGCTTCTCATTTCGCGGAACCAAAGGCCACGGTCCTTTTTCTTCTTGACTTCTTCTGCCATAACTCTACACGCCCTTTCTTATCGTTCGTTGCCGGATCACTTGGTTTCGGTGTGAGGCGTGTGCTTCTTGCAGAAGGGGCAATACTTGTTCATTTCCAACTTGTCCGGAGTGTTCTTCTTGTTTTTCATGGTATTGTAGTTTCTCTGCTTGCACTCGTTGCATCTCAATGTGACTTTAACGCGCATCTAACGGCACCTCCTTATTATTGGTATCCTTCCCGGTGTTCCGGGGATACCGACTGCCTCCCTGCCTCATTTTAAAGGGGCTTTCTGCCCTCCAAACGGAAAGCGGAAAATGTGCATAAAAACAAAGCCCTTTTTCACAGGTAAGAGAGATTATAGCATACTGTAAAGCCGTGGTCAACTGTTTTTTCCAAAAAAACGAAGTCCTTTTGTAGACAACGGTCTGGAAACAGACCGGCTGAACGCGCCGGACCGCGAGGACCGGCCGGAGGCACTGCACAGCGGCAAATTTGTGTACGCCGCCAGACAGGACCGCGCCTCACTGGCCCCTTCTCCAATTGAAACCACGGTCGATGAAAGGCATTCTGCTTTCCGGATTCAACAC
>JAVVPH010000205.1:0-3604 GCA_036655835.1 Oscillibacter sp. | reverse complement strand
ATTTGCTCAACCGCATCACCGCCGGGGGCATCATGGGCGGCTATCAGGAGCCGGGTTTCCCCTTTTACTGCATCAACGAGTGGATGCTCCGCTATCTGGGCTACCACAGCGAGGCGGAATTTGTGGCGGAGAACCACGGCCTTATCTCCCAGTGTATGCACCCGGACGACCGGGAGCGGGTGGATGTGGATTCCCGCCGGCAGTTGGAGTGCAACGACGAATATGTGATTGAATATCGGATGCGCAAGCGGGACGGCAGTTACATCTGGGTCCACGATGTGGGTAAAAATATCCTCGCGGAGGATGGCCGCCCCGCCATCATCTCCGTTTGCATCGACATCACCGCCCGCAAGGAGCTGGAAGAGGCCCTGCGGGAAAATCGCCAGCGCTACGATTTGGCGCTGGACGGCGCGGGTCTGGCCGTGTGGGAGTATGATATTGTAAACCACCGCGTTTTGGGCGAGAGCCAAATGCGGGGGGTGTACAGCGGTGTCACAGAGGACGTGCCCGAGGCCCTGATCCGCGATGGTCTGGTGCGGGAGGATTCCGTGGAAGCCCTGCGGGAGCTGTACCGCCGTGTCCATGCCGGTCGGACCCGGGCCAGTGCCGATATCTGGATGCGCCTGCCCTGGCAGGAGGGGTGGTGGTGCCAGCGCATCACCTATTCCCAGGTGCTGGACGAGGCGGGCACCCCCGTCCGCTCCTACGGGGTGGGCCTGGATGTCACCGTCACCAAGCAGAGCGAGCGGCTCTATCAAGAGGAACTGGGCTACCGGGAGAGCAACGGCAGTGCGCTGCTGGCGGTGTGCCATGTCAACTTAAACCGCCTCTGGGTGGAATATTATCGAACGCAAAACCAAGAGCAGCCCAGCCGCCCCTTTGACGAGGCGTTCCGCCGGGAAACCGCCCAATTGTGCAGTGACCCCGCAGAGGCGGCGGCGGTGTACGAATGTTTCTCCCCGGACTATTTGCTCAGCCAGTACGACCTTGGCAAAACCATTTTGGAGCGGGAGTATCAAATCCGCAACGACAAGGGACGCTACCATTGGGTGTCCACCCGGGTCAGCGTGATGATGGCGCCGGACTCCGAGGAAATTCAGGCTTTTTTCTACACCAAGGACATCACCAAGGAGTGGATTTTGGAGAGCACGGTGGATACCATTATCGCCGAGGAATACGATATCGTGTTCCATATTGACGGTCCCAGCAAGCGCTACGATATCGTCTCCTTCAAGCCCGGCATCGACCTGCCGCCCAATACCGACGACGATTTTGATGTTGCCGTGGGAAAATTTCTCCGCCGCGTCGGCGTGGCGGAGGACATAGAGTCGGTCATTCAGGCCATGCGGGTGGACACGGTCCGTGCCCATTTGGCCGCAGAGGAGAGGTATAGCTGTGAATTTGACCTCCGCCAGGAGGATGGCAGCACCCGCCGCAAGCAGACCCGCTTCGCCTACGCCCACCGGGGCAGTGAGCAAATCATTCTCACCCGGTGCGATATTGAGGACATTGTCCAGGCGGAAAAAGCCAAGCAGGCGGAGCTGAAAACCGCCCTCCGCGCCGCCCAGGAGGCCAACAGCGCCAAAACGGAATTTATGTCCCGGATGAGCCACGATATGCGCACGCCCATGAACGGCATTTTGGGCCTTGCCCGTCTGGGGGGCACACTGGAAACCCTGGAGGAGGCCCAGGAGTATTTCGCCCGCATCAGCGAATCCGGGGACTATCTGCTGCTGCTGATCAACGACACGCTGGAGATGAACCGCATTGAAAGCGGTCAGCTCAAGCTCCACCCGGAGGTGATTCAAGGGAAAATCCTGCTGGAGGAAATCATCGCCATGAACCGCTTCACGGCGGAGAGCAAGGGCGTGGAATTTGTGGTGAATATTGACGGGTTCCGCTGGGGCTACGTCTGGACAGACCGGGAGCGCACCCTGCAAATTTTTAATAATCTTCTGGGCAACGCCATCAAATTCACGCCGCCCGGCGGGCGGGTGGAAATGATTTGCCAGCAGGAATGGGGGGCGGACGGCTGCAACCACGACCGCGTCATCATCCGGGATAACGGCATCGGCATCAGCCCGGAATTTATGCCCAAGCTGTTCGACCCCTTTGAGCAGGACCTGCAAAACAGCGGCCGGGACATTCCCGGCACCGGCCTGGGCCTGGCCATTGTCAAGCGTCTGGTGGAGCTGATGGGCGGCCACATCGAAGCCCGCAGTGAACTGGGCAAGGGCACAGAATTTACCGTGTCTCTGGATTTTTCCATGGTTTCGCCGCCGGAAGAGGCGCTGCCCCAAGCGGAGCGGCCTGCCCTCAAAAATCTTGCCGGCTGTCGGATTCTCCTCTGCGAGGACCATCCCCTCAACGCCAAAATCGCGGAAAAAATGTTGGAGAGCCAGGGAATTTTGGTGGACCACGCCCCCAACGGCCGGGTGGGGGTGGAGCGGTTTTCCGTCTCCCACCCCGGGTATTACAGCGCCATCCTCATGGATATTCGAATGCCGGAGATGGACGGCATGGAGGCGACCCGCGCCATCCGGGCCATGGCCCGGGAGGACGCGGGGACGGTCCCCATTCTCGCCATGACCGCCAACGCCTTTGCCGAGGACCGGGAGGAAACCCGCGCCGCCGGCATGAACGACCACCTCTCCAAGCCCGTCTCCCCGGAGGAGCTCCTCACCGCCCTCACCCGCTGGATTTCATAAAAAAAGCTGCCCTGTCCGAAAGGACAGGGCAATTTTTCATTGGATCGCTCCCGTTTTCCGCCTGGGCGGCCCGTTACCAGTAAATAAACTGGTTGGGGTAGTGGACCGCATACCAGGCCGCAAAAAACAGCGCCAAGGCCGCGCAGACGATGATGCAGCTCAGCAGCATCCCCACCCAGTCGTACCGCACCCGCCCGTCGCCCCGGGCAGACAGCAGCACCTCAATGCCCAGACTCACCAAAATCAGCGGCGAGAGCTGTAACGCCAAGGTCATGTCCAGTCCGGGGAAAAACATGGAGATGAGCATGGCAACGCCCACCGCCACCATCATCGCGCCGAAGGTAAAGGTCCCCACCCGGCGTACCGTCGGCGTGGCCGGTTTCCCCTTCACGCCTCGCCTGTTCACCGGGGAGACAGGCCCCGCCGTTCCGGCGTCGGCCGTCCCGGCATCGGCCCTCCCGGCATCGCCCTTCCCGCCGTCGGCCTTCCCGGCGTTGATATTCCCCGAAACCGGCTCGCCGCAATGCGCTGCCCCTTCCCCGGCGGCGGTTCCCGCCAAATCCCCTTGACAGCGCGAATCGCCGTCGGCCCTCCCGCCGTCGGCCCTCCCGGCATCGGCCTTCCCGCCGTCGGCCCTCCCGGCATCGGCCCTCCCGCCGTCGGCCTTCCCGGCGTCGGCCCTCCCAACGTCGGCCCTCCCGGCATCGGCCTTCCCCAAAACCGGCTCGCCGCAATGCGCTGCCGCTTCCCCGGCGGTGGTTCCCGCCAAGGCTTCCTGACAGCGCGAATCCCCGTCGGCGCGGTTCCCCACCATCTCGGCGGCGGGGGCCGCCGCCCGTTTCTCAGTTGTTTCCATGGGTGTCCTCCGTTTCTGCCGCTGCGGAAACCACCTCCGC
>JAVVPH010000204.1:0-3622 GCA_036655835.1 Oscillibacter sp. | reverse complement strand
TCCCGCTCCTTTTGCAGCCCCTTTTCCGACACAATGGCCTGGTGCGCCGCTTCCACCCGGGCAATCATGTCCCTGTCCTCTGCGTCAAAGCGGAGATAGCGGTACCCGCCGATGTTCATGGAGACGCTCTCCACTTTTTCCACCGGGGGAATGTGGCTTTCAAAGCCGATGATGTCCACGGACAGTCCCGCGCCGAACAGCACCAGCACCACGGACAGGGCCACCGCGCCCTTCCAGGTGGACTTTAAAATGCGGAAGGACTTGCGCAGCAGCATTTCCGCTCCAAAATAGCCCACAAGCCCCATGCAGAGCATACAGACCAGCATGGCGGGGAGGGAGTATAACTGACCGCCGAAAAACTGACCCCAGGTGAGGTAATAAAGTCCCTGCCCCAGTCCCAGCGCGGCGCAGACCGCCACGCCGTAAGTAAACAGCGGCTTGGCCCAGCCCACGGACACGGTGTCCCCCGCAGACTCACTGCGGCGCAGGCGGTACAGCACCAAGGCAAGCCCGGCGAGGACCAGTGCCGCCACCCCGCAAATCCAGACGGCGGGCGTCCCCGTCAAGCCCGTCACGGTCCATTCCGTCACCCTCGTCACGTCCTGGGAATATGCACGCTCTACGTCCAGTTCCCGATAGAGCTTCACCACAGGCGAGAGCCAGAGGGCGGCATTGCTGATGCCGCCGCCGGTGGCACCGTACAAAAACACGGTGGAAAAGCCCCGCACCAGGGTTTCCACGCCCACCGCCAGAATGTTTAATATGCCGTAAAACACGGGAATGGCCAGAATCTGACCGCTGAACATGGCACAAAACACGCCGAAGGAATAGAAAAACAACGTCAGGCAGGCATTCACCGCCAGCCAGAGGGCCAATTCCTTCCACGCCGTCCCCACGCCGGAGGTGACCTGCACCAGCAGCGTCAGCAGTCCCGCCGCCACGAGGGCACTGAGCTGCATGAACAGCCCCGACAGGTAATTGGTGAGAAACAGCCCCTCCCGCCGAATGGGAAAGCTGTGGACCATGCCCACGGCCCGGGGGTTGCAGAGGTAGGAAAACATCGCCACGGCGAAGAGGACGCCGAAAATCAGCGCCATGGTCACTGCCGGGTCGGTGGCCATGCGCAGGGTGTATTCCCGGAAATTTTCCAGGGAAAAATTCGCGCCCCAATACCGGCTGCGGCTGGATGTAAATTGCAAAAGGGGCAGCATGACGGTCCAAATCACCCCGTAAACCGCCCACAGCGGCCAAAACCGGGTGAGATTTTTGCGAAACAGCGTCCCGTTGAACAACGCCTTAGAGAACGATGTCTTTGACTGCATACTCCACACCTCCCAACTCATAAATAAAGATTTCTTCCAGTGTCAGCGGCACCGCGTCCACCAGCATGGGGTGATACGCCGCCAAGTGGTTTTCGGCCTCCTCCACGCCCATGCGCATAATCAGGGTGTGAATCCGCCCGATGTGGGACGCGTGCAGCACGGGAAGCTCCGGGGGGATCTCCGTCGTGCCGTCCTGAAACACCACCTGTAACTTCACCATATTGTCCTGCAATTGGGCCAGGGACCGCTCCAAAAGCAGCTTGCCCTTGTCCATAATCCCCACCTGGTCGCACACGTCCTCCAGCTCCCGCAGGTTGTGGGAGGAAACCAGCACCGTGGTGCCCCGCTCGCTGACGTCGGTCATGATGAGGGACCAGACCTGCCGGCGCATCACCGGGTCCAGGCCGTCCACCGGCTCATCCAAAATCAAATAGTCCGGCATACAGCACATGGCCAGCCAAAAGGCCACCTGCTTTTGCATCCCCTTGCTCAGGCGGCGGATGACCTTTTTCTCGTCGATATGAAAGACCTCTTTCAGCTTTTCATAGCGCTCCATGGAAAAGCGGGGATAAAAGCCCCGGTAAAAGCGCATCATATCCGCCACGGTGGCCTGCAAAAAATAGTGCCAATCGTCTGGGATGGAGGCCACGCCGGCTTTCAGCGCCGGATTTTCCCACACCGGCGCACCCCCCAGCAGCACCTCGCCGGCATCCTGGCGATAAATCCCCGTGAGATGGCGGATGATGGTGGATTTTCCCGCGCCGTTGGGGCCGACCAAACCGTAGACGCTGCCCGTGGGCACCGTCAGGGTCGCGCCGTCCAAGGCGGCGAAGCCGTCAAAGCGCTTGACCACATTGCGTACCTCAATCATGTCTCTTCCTCCCTCACCAGTGCTGTCAGCGTCTCTACGCTCACGCCCAGATACCGCAGCTCCCGCAGCAGCTCCCGCACCTGCCGCAGTAAATCTGTTTTCCGATGGCTGTCCGCCCCGGCACTCTCGGCGGCAAAGCTCCCCTTGCCCGGCACGGAATAGATGTACCCCTCGCTCTCCAGCTCGTTATAGGCCCGCTGGATGGTGTTGGGATTGATGGCCAACTGTGTGGCAAGCGCCCGCACGGAGGGCAGCTTGTCGTCAGGCCCCAGTGCGCCGGTGACAATCAGCTTGCGCAGCTCATCCCGGATCTGCTCATAAATCGGCCGGGAATCCCGGTAGTTCAGACTGATCATCCTGCATCACCTCCCCTTTCTTCCTCTCGGCCCGGTGGGCCAAAACTGTACTAAGTGTACTAGTACAGATAATGTACCATGTCCATTTCTCTTTGTCAAGACCGGATTTGGCTGTTTTTTCGCGGATTTCCCGGGAAAATGCCGGGAATGTCCGCAAATTTCTCTTTACAATGCTATATGGGTATGCTATATTCATAAAGCACGCACTTGCGTGTGAAGCGGCCCCGTCGCTTCGTCTCGCGGAGGTTCACCGACCCGAGGCGCAGTCTCGCGGGCAGTATATTTGAAAGGTGGAACATTATTATGTTGCGCAAAGAACAAAAAACAGCCATCATCGACGCCAACCGCACCCACGAGGGCGATACCGGCTCTCCCGAGGTCCAGGTGGCCATCCTCACCGAGCAGATCAACATCCTCACGGTGCATATGCGCGCCAACCCCCAGGACAAGCACTCCAACCGTGGTCTGCTGCAAATGGTCGGTAAGCGCCGCCGTCTGCTGGACTATCTGGCAGAGAGAGACGTTCTGCGTTATCGTGCGCTGATTGCCAAATTGGGCATCCGTAAGTAATAACCGCTCGGGTGACGGAGGCTGGTTCTCCGTCACCCGATTCTGCGTTTATGGCAATTTTTTGAGTTGGTAGAAACCCCGTTTGCCGGGAGCCGTCGTCTTTTTGTGTTTGAACTTGTGCCCGAAGCCCTCGGACATAGCTTCAAATGCGAAAGGGCCGCTCCCGAGATGAAAAGAAAAGGAGCACCCCTTATGTCAACGATTATCCATGAAAAGCAATACCCCAACTACCGCAAGTACGAGATGGACCTGGCGGGCCGCCCCCTCACCCTGGAAGTGGGCAAGCTGGCAGAGCTGGCCAATGCCTCCGTCATGGTGGGCTACGGCGACACCCGCGTGCTGGTCTGCGCCACCGCGTCTCAGCGTCCCCGGGACGGCATTGATTTCTTCCCCCTCTCCGTGGACTTTGAGGAAAAGCTCTACGCCGTGGGCAGCATCCCCGGCAGCTTCAACCGCCGGGAGGGCCGGCCCGGCGAAAAGGGCGTTCTCACCTCCCGGGTCAT
>JAVVPH010000203.1:0-3630 GCA_036655835.1 Oscillibacter sp. | reverse complement strand
TGTCTCCATCACTCCGCGGCAGCAATCCATATCCCTGTGGTAGCCTTACCTACCGGACGTTATTCAATTGTCTGAGGTTTCCTATATAGTATGTCAAATTTCTCCCACTGTCAACCCGCCGGAAAGAAGTTTCAGCGGAAATCCGCACAACATTTCCGGCAAAGAGGGCGAACTACTTTACAATTCACGGTTTTGCGGATATAATAGAGAAATTCGTGTAAGAGTGACGGTCCTCCCGGGTTTTCTTGGGCGGAGGGGCTTGAACATATAAAATCAACTCTCGAAAATTGAACGAACGAAAGCAAAAGAGGAGCACCATGAAGGAATATACGCAAGGCGTGCGCTTTGACAGTCTCAACCTGTCAGCGGAAGTACTGCACGCCATGGAAATTCGCAATATTGAAACCACCACCCCCGTGCAGGCGGGCTGCATCCCCCCCATGATGGAGTGGAAGGACGTGATTGCCAAGGCCCCCACCGGCACCGGCAAGACCTTTGCCTACGGCATCCCCATTGTGGAGCACATCGACTTGGACGACGAGTCCGTGCAGGCGGTGATTTTGGCTCCCACCCGGGAGCTGGCCATTCAAATCACCGGGGAGCTGCGGGACATTGCCGCCTTCAAGCCCGGCGTGCGCAGTGTGTGCCTGTACGGCGGACAGCCCATCGGCAAGCAGATTGACTCCCTGAAAAAGCGGCCCCAGATTGTGGTGGCCACACCGGGGCGCCTGAGCGACCACATGAAGCGCCGCACCGTGCGGGTGGAGAGCGCCCGGACCGTGGTGCTGGACGAGGCGGACCGGATGCTGGACATGGGCTTTATCCACGACGTGACCCGCCTGCTGGACAAAATGGACCAGCGGAAAAATCTGGGGATGTTCTCCGCCACCATCTCTCGCGAGGTGATGGACATTGCCTGGGTCTACCAACGGGACGCGGCGGAAATCACCGTGCGGGAGGACGCGCTGAACAAGCCCGACATCAAGCAGTTCCGCATGGACATCTCCCAGGGGGAAAAGGCCAACGCCATCGCCAAAATTCTGGCGGAAACCGGCTTTGACCGGGCCATGGTATTCTGCAACACCAAGGGCGCCACGGAGCGCATCTCCAAATTTTTGCAAATGCAGGGCGTGGACGCGGACTGCATCCACGGCGACATTCCCCAGAAAAAGCGGGAGCAGGTGATGAACGCCTTCCGCTGCGGCGAGCTGCGGGTGTTTGTCTCCACCGACGTGGCTGCCCGGGGCATTGACATTGACGATGTGGACATTGTGTTCAACTGCGACGTGCCCGACGAAAACCAGGACTACGTCCACCGCATCGGGCGCACCGGCCGGGCCAAACGCCACGGTGTGGCGGTGAGCTTCATCGCGGACTATCCCGCCAAAATGCGGATTGACGACATTGCCAAAAACACCCAGAACACCATCATTCCCGTCAAATTCGGGGAGGATGGCAAGCTGGAGGAGCTGTAAGCCGTCAAGGAGAGCCGGGGGCGGAACCGCTTCCAAACAGTGGGGCAAAATTTTATGAATCAAGGGCTTGTTGTCTGTGAATTGCAGGTGACAGGCCCTTGCACTTTGCCCAAATGCGGCGGGGCAGTTGTTAACAAATCCTAAACTTTGTAATTATTTGTAACTATTTTCCCGGATTGCCTTTACAAGAGGGACAAATTTCCTTATAATGTGGAAGTCATAAAACGAAGTGAGGCGCTCTTCGGCGTCTTTTTCCATCCCCGAAAAGGAGATTGATTGCATGAATAAGCGAACACGCTGGGCCGCGCTGGCCCTGACGGCGGCCATGGCCCTGACTGCCCTGACGGGCTGCAGCAAGGACGAGGAGGCCTTTTCCCTGTCTGTCAGCGTAGGCGGCGCGCCGGCCACGCTGGATCCCATATACGCCGTGGCGGAGGCGGACCAAACGGTGCTGAGCCACCTTTACGAGGGCTTGATGCGCACCACGGTGAGCGTCTCCGGGGAGAGCGCCGTGGTCAACGGCATGGCCAAAAGCGTCAGCCCCGAGGACAGCCACGACGGCACCGTGACCTACACCTTCAAGCTCCGCAACGCCAAATGGTCCGACGGGGAAGCGGTGACGGCGGGAGATTTTGTCTACGCCTGGCAGCGGTTGGCCAATCCCGCCAACCATGCGCCCAACGCGGCACTGCTGTCCATGGTGGTGGGCTTTCAGGAGGCCCGGCGCAGCGGAGATATGAGTTTATTACAGGTAACGGCCAAAAATGACAGCACCCTGGTGGTGGTGTTAAACGGACCGTGCAGTTGGTTTTTGTCCGAGGTCTGCACCGCTCCCGCCACCGCGCCGCTGCGGGAGGACGTGGTTCTCGCCCGGACGGAGGCGGCAAAAACCGCCAATGCCGCGGCGGAAGCATCCGGCGGCACGGGGAACAGCGCTTGGTGGTCCGACGCGCTGGCACTGGTGACCAACGGGCCGTATCGGGTGACGGAGAGCACGGACACGCTGTTGGATTTGACCGTCAATCCCCGCTACACCGGCCTGCGTCCGGGACCCACAGAGCTGACCCTGCACTATGCGGACACGCCGGAGGCCGCCGCCGCGCTGTATGCCGATAAAACGGTGGACTTTGTGTGGGCCCTGCCGGAGGAGCAGTTGGCGGCACTGGACCCGGCACTGCTGGCCCGGGAGCTGTCCACCTATACGGTGCTGTTCAATGTCCGGGCGGAGCTGTTCACCGACCCGCTGGTGCGCCAGGCCCTGTTTTTGGCCATTGACCGCAACGCCGTCGCCGCTCTGGCGGGCGTCACCGCCAAACCGGCGGGAGGTCTGGTGCCGGAGTGCGTCCCCCAGGGGGGCGAGGGCTTTCGGAGTCTGGGCGGCGATTTGCTGGACAACAAGCCCGAAAAATATGCCGAATTGTGCGGGCAGGCCCGGGATTGTTTGCAGGAGGCCGGCTACGACAGCGGACTGAACATCGCGCCGCTGGAATATCTCTACGTGGACCAGGGGACAAACGCCGCCGTGGCCCAGGCCCTGGCAGGGATGTGGCGGGATGTGCTTCGGGTGCGGGTGCAGCCCGTGGCCGTGACGGAGCAGGAGCTGCAAACCGCCCTGCAAACCGGAAATTATACCATGGCGGCCGCCGATGTGACCGCCGTGGGCAACGACGCGGAGTGCTTTTTGATGCAGTGGGACTCCGCCAGCGTCCAAAATGTCAGCGGCTACGCCAACAGCGCCTACGACACGCTCATGTCCATTATCGCCAGCGCGTCGGACGACACGGCCCGGATGGGCTGTCTCCACGACGCGGAAAATCTGCTGTTGGCGGACCATGTGCTCTCCCCCCTGTACACCACCGGGACGGATTGGACCCTGCGGGAGCGATATACCGGCCTCAGCCGGGACGCCCGGGGCTGGTTCAACTTTTCCAGCGTGACCCAGCGGACCGCTTAAAAATTTTTCCATGTCAAGTGCTGATGCACAGCGAGGAGGCTTGCCCTTTTCCCTGTGCATCAGCCTTTTTCTGTCCCGGCGGAATTGCAAATTGCCGGGACAAGGGGCCGTTTTCCTGATAATGGGGGGAAATCCCGCCAAAAATGGGGGAAATTCCAGCTTTTACGCGAATGGGTATTCCCTTTTTGGAAAACAGACGCT
>JAVVPH010000202.1:0-3631 GCA_036655835.1 Oscillibacter sp. | reverse complement strand
TTTTTTTCATGTAATCGCTGTCGTGGGCCGCCAGCTTGGCGGTTTCTGCGGTGACGACACCGCTTTTATAGAGCTTGAGAATGGCGTTGTCCATGGTGATGGAGCCCTCCGCCGCGCCGGTGGCGATGCTGTTGGCGATTTGCGGGGTTTTCCCCTCCCGAATCAGGTTGCGGATGGCGGCATTCACCACCATCAGCTCACAGGCCGCCACCCGGCCCTTGCCGGTTTTTACCGGCAACAATTGCTGGGAGAGGACGGCTTGGAGGGTTTGGGACAATTGCAGGCGGATTTGACGCTGACGGGCCTCGGGGAACACGTCCACAATTCGGTCCACACTGTCCGCCGCAGAGGCGGTATGGAGGGTGGCAAGGACCAGATGGCCCGTCTCCGCCGCCGTGAGGGCGGTTTCGATGGTATCTAAATCCCGAAGCTCACCGATGAGGAGCACGTCCGGGTCCTCCCGCAGGGCCGCCCGGAGGCCGGCGGAATAGGACTGGGTATCCCGGCCGATTTCCCGCTGGTTGAACACGCAGAGGTCCGGCGTGTAGAGGTATTCGATGGGGTCCTCCAGCGTGAGGACGTGGGCGGCGCGGACGTGGTTGATGCGGTCAATCAGGGCGGCGAGGGTGGTGGATTTTCCGCTGCCGGTTTCGCCGGTGACCAGAACGATGCCACGGCGCAAATCCGTGAAGCTCTCCACCCGGGGGGGGAGGCCCAGACTTTGCAGGGGGGGAATATCCTCTGACAAAAGGCGGAGGGCGGCGGAGGTATGGTCCCGCTGGCGGAAGAGATTGATGCGCACCCGGCGGGAACCGAAGGTGGCGGCGGCATCCAATTCGCCGACGCGGAGTAAATCGGGATACCGCTCCCCTGCCAGGGTTTTGGCCATTTCGTCACAGGCGGCATCGGTGAGAATCTCCTCCCCGGGGATGGACTGCAACGCGCCGGAGAGACGATATTTCGGGGGCAGACCGCAGATGAGGTGGATATCCGACGCGCCCTCTTGGGCGGCGCGGGCAATGAGGGCTTCTACATTCATACGCAATCCGCAGAGCTGATGACTCTCCGCGCCTCCTCCAAGGTGGTGACACCCTCGGTGACCAAGCGGCGGCAATTTTCAGCCAGGGTGACAAAATGACCGGATTTGCGGAGCAGGTCCAGTAGCTCCTCCCGCTGGGCACCACGGTTGACGGCGGCCCGGAGGGGGCGGTCCAGCATCAGGATCTCAAAGACACCGATGCGTCCCCGATACCCCAGGCCGAAGCAGGCGGGACAGCCTGCGCCGCGATAGGCGGTTTGCCCCGCCGGGAGGCCCAAATCGGACAGCTCCTCCGGCGAGGGGGTATAGGCCTGGCGGCAATGGGGGCAGACCCGGCGAATCAGACGCTGGGAAATAACGCCGTTTAAGGCACTGGAAATTAAGTACGGCTCCACGCCGATATCCAGCAGGCGGTCGATGGTGGAAACCGCGTCGTTGGTATGGATGGTGGAGAGGACCAAATGGCCGGTGATGGCGGCACGCATGGCGATGGCCGCCGTTTCGCCGTCCCGGATTTCGCCCACGGCGATGATGTCCGGGTCCTGACGCAAAATGGAGCGGAGGCCGCCGGCGAAGGTCATGCCGGTTTTTTCGTTGATTTGGACTTGGTTCACGCCGTCGATATGGTACTCTACCGGGTCCTCCAGGGTCACCAGATTCACCTGCTCTTGGTTCAGCTCCCGAATCATGGTGTACATGGTGGAGGACTTGCCGCTGCCGGTGGGGCCGGCGATGAGGATCACGCCGCCGCCGGCGGCATGGACCAGAGTTTCGTATTTTTCCAAATCCGCGCCGGTGAGGCCCAGATTTTCCCGGGAGAGGAGCTGACCGGATTTATCCAGCAGACGAATGACGAATTTTTCACCGTAGATGGTGGGCAGGGTGGACATACGCAGGTCCACCTCCCGGTCCTTCACCCGGATACCGGCCCGGCCGTCTTGAGGGACACGGCGCTCGGTGATATCCATGCCGCCCATGATTTTCAGACGGGAAATTACGGAGGTTTGCAAATCCCGGGGGACGGTCATGATGGCGCGCATCCTCCCATCCACCCGCATACGGACCCGGACCTCCTCCTCCCCCGGCTCGATATGCACGTCGCTGGCCCCCTCCGCCACGGCCCGCTCCACAATGGAGTTCACCAGGCGGACGGTGGGCGCGCCGGAGGCGGCATCGTCCCCGATGGAGACGGCGCCGTCCTGCGCCGGGGCGGCGGTTTGTGCCCCGGCTACAATTTCCCGCTTCATGTCCTCGATGGCGCGGTTGGCACCCTCGTTTCCATACAGGCTGGCGATGGCGCGGATTACGCCGTCCTCCGTGGAAATCATGGGGACAACCCGCTTGCGGGTGGCGGTTTTTACCTCTTCCAGGGCGACGAAGTTCATGGGGTCGCTCATGGCGAGGTAGAGAATATTATTTTGCAGGCGCACCGGCACGACATCGTATTTTTTCGCGATATTGCGGGGCAGCAGCTCCGCCATTTGCGGCTCGATGAACACGGTGGACAAATCCACAAACTCAATGCCCAGTTGCAGCCGCAGGGCATCTATAAACTGCTGCTCTGTGATGGCCCGCTCTTCAATCAGCTCACGGCCCAGACGATTTTTTGTGGTTTTTTGGCGGGCGAGGGCTTGGGTCAACTGGTCTTTGGTAATCAGCCCCGCGGAGATTAACAAATCGCCCAGACGAATGTATGCCATGGTACTCACTCCTGACTATGTGCGAAATGGGCCGCCACTCATTTGGCGGGGGACGCCTCGTTGAGGGGGCGGAAATAAAAGGGGATGGTTTTGGCCTGTTCGTCGCCGCCGGTGATGGTATAGGACCCGGTGAACAGGCCGTCGGCATAGGCGAGTTGAAAATCGCTGACTTTTAAATTGGTATACGCGCCGTCGCTGACCAGGGTGAACCGGTCGCCTGGAGCGGCGGAGGGCTGGAGGTAGAGCTTGCCGCTTTCGGCATCGCAGAGCAGTTGCCCGTGCAGCACGCCGTAATTGGCGTTGGTGAAGGAGACGGTTTTATCCTCTGTGACGGGCTCGGTGGCGTAATGCAGCACGTCGCCCAGGGCGGTATTGAGGGTGGCGGCCAAAAGGTCGCTCTCCGAGGTGAAGAGCAATTGGGTTTTGGCCCTGACTGCGGCGGAGATGCCCACGGCAATCACGCCGGTGAGGAGGGTTAAAATCAGGACCGCCGCCAGGGTTTCCGTCAGGGTAAAGCCGCGGCTGCGGCGGGTTTTCGGCTGTTTCATGGGGTGCTCCCTCCCTTTTTTTCGTAGACGTAGGAGGTGAGCGGGGCGGCGGGGAAGTCGGCAGGCGGGAGGGCGGAAAAGGTCACGGGGTACGTGCCGGTGACTTTTCCCGGGATGGTGACGGTGACGGTGCCGGTGCCGGTGCCGGGGGTGCCGGGGGCTTGGCCCTCTGCAACTGCTTGCTCCTGCCGGAAGGTCTTGTCCCCCTCCCCTGCCCTGCGGTTGATGCGGGCGGCGGTGACCACCAGGGTCATCAGCACCACGGAGGCCAGCGACACGATTAAAATGGCGGCCAGGGTTTCCGTCAGGGTTTCGCCCCGGCGGGCGCGCAATTTACGGTTCAC
>JAVVPH010000201.1:0-3636 GCA_036655835.1 Oscillibacter sp. | reverse complement strand
AATATTTTGTCAGCTATTACGACTATTATCAGCCCGAGGCCTATATTCCCCACACCGATACCTACATCGCCAAAGACGCTTCCACCAACGACGAGATTGACCGCCTGCGGCTCTCCGCCACCTGTGCGCTGCTGGAGCGGCGGGACGTGATTGTGGTGTCCTCCGTATCCTGCATCTATGGCCTGGGCGAGCCGGACGACTTCGCGAAGCTGGTGGTGTCCCTGCGCACCGGCGCCACATGGGAGCGCAACGAGCTGCTGCGGCGGCTGGTGGAAATCCGCTATGAGCGCAACGACATCGCCTTCGAGCGGAATATGTTCCGCGTCCGGGGAGACACGGTGGAGCTGTACCCCGCCTATTACCGGGACAAGGCCATCCGCATTGAATTTTTTGGGGACGAGATTGAGCGTCTCAGCGAGTTCAACCCCGTCACCGGCAGTGTGAACCGCATTTTGGAGCATATCGCCATCTATCCCGCCTCCCACTATGTCACCACCAAGGAGAAAATGGACGGTGCCATCAGCGAGATTCGCCGGGAGCTGGACGAACAGGTGGCGGTGTTCACCGCCAACAATCAACTGGTGGAGGCCCAGCGCATCAAACAGCGCACGGAGTACGATATTGAGATGATGACGGAGCTGGGCTATTGCACCGGCATCGAAAACTATTCCCGGGTGATTTCCTCCCGGCCCGCCGGGTCCCCGCCCATGACCCTGATTGACTTTTTCCCCGACGATTTTCTCCTGTTTGCGGACGAGAGCCATGTGACACTGCCCCAGGTCCGGGCCATGTACAACGGTGACCGGGCCCGGAAGGAGAGCTTGGTGCAATACGGCTTCCGCCTGCCCTGCGCCTTCGATAACCGCCCCCTGAAATTCAACGAATTTGAGGACCATATCGGTCAGGCCGTGTTTGTCTCCGCCACCCCGGGACCCTACGAGCGGGAGCGGGCGGACCAAATTGTGGAGCAGGTCATCCGCCCCACCGGCTTGCTGGACCCGGTGGTGGAGGTCCGCCCGGTGGAGGGGCAGATTGACGATTTGATGGCGGAAATCACCGCCCGCGCCGCCAAAAATGAGCGGGTACTGGTGACGACCCTGACCAAAAAAATGGCGGAAAACCTGACGGACTACTTCAAAAACGCCGGTATCCGGGTGCGCTATATGCACGCCGACGTGGAGACGATTCAGCGCATGGAAATTATCCGGGACCTGCGCCTAGGCGAATTTGACGTGCTCATCGGCATCAACCTCTTGCGAGAGGGCCTGGATTTGCCGGAGGTGAGCTTGGTGGCGGTGCTGGACGCGGACAAGGAGGGCTTTCTCCGCAGTGAGACTTCCCTGGTCCAGACCATCGGCCGGGCCGCCCGAAATTCCCAGGGCCTGGTCATTCTCTACGGCGATAAAATCACGCCCTCCATGCGCCTTGCCATGGACGAGACGGAGCGCCGCCGGGGGATTCAGCGGGCCTATAACGAACGCCACGGCATCACCCCCACCACCATCATCAAGGGGGTGCGGGAGGTGCTGGAAATCTCCAAAACCGCCGAGGCGGACACCATCCGGGGCCATCGCCGCCGCAAGCTGAACGAGCAGGAGCGGGACGCGGAGATTGCCAAGCTGGAAAAGGAAATGAAGGAAGCCAGCAAAATGCTGGAATTCGAGTATGCCGCCGTGCTGCGGGATGCCATCATCGAACTGCGGTCAGGGAAATGACCGCCCCTATTACAAAAAAGGAGGCGTGTCCTGTGGAGACGACAGAGCAACAGCCGCAAGCGGCGGCCACCCCGGAAAAACGGGGAAGTGCCTATGCTTGCATTTTGGCGGCGGCGGCGCTGTGGGGCATCATCGGCCTGTGGAATCGCAATCTCATGGCCGGGGGCTTTTCCCCCTGGTCCATTGTGGTGGTGCGAAATTTGGGGGGACTCCTGCTGCTGTTGGTGATTTTCGGCATCAAGGACCGCAGTGTGTTCCGCATCCGCCGGGAACATCTGAAATATTTTTTCGGCACCGGCATTGTCAGCGTGCTGCTGTTCACTGTGTGCTATTTTTCCTGCCAAGAAATTTGCTCCTTGGCGGTGGCCTCCATCCTGCTTTACACCGCCCCGGCGATTGTGGTGCTGTTGTCGGCCATTTTGTGGAGGGAGCCGATCACCAAGAAAAAAGTGGCGGCACTGCTGCTGACCCTGCTGGGCTGTGCCTGCGTTACGGGCATCTTCACCGGCAATGTAAGCGTCACCCTCCGGGGGATTCTGCTGGGTCTGGGGGCTGGATTTTTCTATGCGCTGTACAGCATTTTCGGCCGCTACGCCTTGGCCCATTACGGCCCCATGACCGTCACGGTCTGGACCTTTGTGTTCTGCGGCATCGCGTCTCTGGCCTTTATCCGTCCGGCGGAGCTGGCGGCCTTGGCGGAGCCCAAGATGCTGTTGGCCTCTGTGGGTCTGGTGGCGCTGTCCACCGTCGCGCCCTACATTCTCTATACCAAGGGCCTGAGCCGTGTGGAGTCCGGCAAGGCCTCCATCATTGCCAGCTTGGAGCCGGTGGTGGCCGCATTGATTGGCGTGGCGGTGTTTGGGGAGCCCATGGGGATTTTAACCGCCGCAGGCATTGTCTGCGTGCTGGCGGGCGTGCTGATTTTGAGGTGAGCGGATGAAGGAAGTCAAAACCAATGTTTTGCGGATTTTAGACCAGAAAAAAATCCCCTACACCCCCCATTTTTATGAGAGCGAGGGGCCGGAGCACACCCGGGAATACGGCGTTCACGTGGCCCAGGCTCTGGGACAGGACCCCCGCCGGGGCTTCAAAACCCTGGCGGCCCAGGGGGCGTCCAAGGGCGTGTATGTCTTTTGCATCCCCGTGGCGGAGGCACTGGATTTAAAAAAAGCCGCCAAGGCGGTGGGGGAGAAGTCCGTGGACCTGCTCCCGGTGGCGGAGCTAACCGCCGTCACCGGCTATGTCCGGGGCGGGTGCAGTCCCATCGGCATGAAAAAACAATACCCCACCGTGTTCCATGCCACGGTGTTGGATTTTGAGACGGTCTGCGTCTCCGGCGGAAAAATCGGCGTGCAGGTGGAGCTGCCGCCGAATGAGCTGTTGCGGCTGCTTCGGGGAAGTACCGCCGATTTAATTGTGGAGGAATGAGAGATGAATTCTACAGAAGCCACCGAGGTGCTGAACCATTGTTATGAGACTATGTTTTCTGCCCCGCTGTACGCATCTGCCTGCAAGGGTTATCGCAGATTGCGCACGCGGGTTGCGACCAGACGGTTTTCCCAGGAGGGGCAGACGGCGGAGCGCGTCTTGGAGGCGCTGAACCACCTTCCCGTCATGTTTCTAGACAAACAGACGCCGGAGCATATTCAGGTGGTGATGGGAGGCGGTGCTGCAAATCTGAACCCTGTGGTTATGGAAATTCAGATGGATGCGCCCGAATGTACAGTGACTGTCTGGACCAAAGAGGGCCTGCTTCCTCAAAAATCAGCGGAAAAAGCAATCGGTCGATTTCAGAAGCTGCTGCAATTGGAATGTATCGGGGGACTCAGCCAACCAGATATCAGATAAGGAGATAACAGAACACACATGCAGGATCAAATTTTTGTCAAAGGCGCACGGGAAAATAACCTGAAAAATATCG
>JAVVPH010000200.1:0-3638 GCA_036655835.1 Oscillibacter sp. | reverse complement strand
CGCCGATGCCCGCCACGGCGGTCATGCCGATGATCTGCCCCAAAAGTCCCATGTACATCCCTCTTACACAATAAAAAATAAGCGGGGTTTTGGTAAACTCCCCGCTTCAGGTTTCCTTTTCGGCAATTCCCCGCCGGGAATCGCATCAGTGCAGTAAGCTGTACAGCAGCAGCGCAATCAGTCCGCCCCCCGCCAGCAGCAGGTCAAAGGAGAACGTCTCCCCCACCAAAAACCGCCGGGGCTTGTGGCCGTATACGCCAAAATCCTCGTCCCGCTTGGGCACAAAAATTCCCGGCGCTTTGGCAAATAAAAACCGCTCGCCCACAAAGAGGATCCAATCTCCCACCGATGCGGCAATCCGGGCGCACAGCGCCCCGAAAAACGCCGCGCCCCGCAGTACCGGGCGATACAGCCCCTCCTCCAAATCCAACTTTTTGGGCCAGCGGTCCAGATAGACCGCCTCCCGTCCGGTGGTTTTGATGAGCAGTCCCCGGGCCGTCCCCAGATAGACCGCCCCGCCGATGCCCAGAGAAATCAAGGCCCCCTTGAGATTGGCCCAGGCGAAATAGTGGAGTTCATGCCCCGGCAAATCCGCGTGGAGGAAGGTGGAGGCCCAACGGGCAATCGGCTCCATAAACGTCCCCGGCAGAAGTCCCAGACCCAGTAGGGCCACCCCGCCGAACAGCAGGGTGATCATGGTCCCGCCGGACATATACTCCCGCACAGCCAGCCGCTGTCCCACCGCTCTGGGTGCCACAAAAATAGCCAGAAACAGCTTTGCCATATAGGCCGCAGTCAGTCCGCCGGAGAGTAAAAACAGCCACTCCACCGCCTGAAAGCCGCCGGTGGCCGCCCCTTCTCCCGCCAAAATATGGATGTATTCCACAATGCTCTCGTGGAGCAGGGTCTTGCTCACGTAGCCGGAAAAGCCCGGCACGCCGGCAATGCTGCACGCCCCGGCCAAAAAGGTAAACTTCAGCCAGGGCTTGTTCCGGCCCCAGCCCCGAATGTCGTTGAGCTGCAAGGAGTGGGTCCCCAGATAGATGACCCCCGCCGCCACAAACAGCACCAGCTTAATCAGGGAATGGTTCAGCATATGCAGCACCGTTCCCCAGGCCGCCAAGGCGTTCTCGCCGGAGAGATAGCCCTGCATGGCCACCCCCAGCAGAATAAATCCGATTTGGGACATGGACGAGCAGGCCAGCGTCCGTTTTAAATCCACGGAAAACAGCGCCAGCACCGCGCCCAGTACCATGGTCACAAGGCCCAGGGCCAGTACCACCCTATTCCACGGCAGGTCCGCCCAGAACAAATTTCTGGAGATAACCAGGATGCCGAACACGCCGCTTTTTGTCAAAATGCCGGACAGCAGTGCCGAGGCCGGCGCGGGGGCCACCGGGTGGGCCTTGGGCAGCCAGATGTGCAGGGGAAACATCCCCGCCTTGGCCCCGAAGCCCGCAAGACAGCAAAATCCCGCCACATAGAGTCGCAGCCTCTGCGCCGCCGGCAAACCCGTCACCGCCGCTGCCAGCGCGTCAATGCGCAGCGTGCCCAGCAGGTTTTGCAGTAAGAAAAGGCCCGCCAGCAGCGTCATGCCGCCAATCACCGCCACCGCCAAATAGGTGTCCCCCGCCCGGAGGGCCTCCTCCGTCTCGTTTTGGGCCACCCACACATAAGAGGTGAAGGACATAATTTCAAAAAACACGAACAGCGTGAACAAATCCGCCGCCAAAAATACGCCCATCAGCGCACCCAGGGTAAACAGCCAGAAGAAATAGAATCGGTTTGCATGGTCCGCGTGGGCAAAATATTCCGGGCTTGCCAAGGCCGTCCCCACCCACAAAAGTGCCGTCATCAGCACCAGCATCGCCCGCAGGCTTCCCCCGGCAAAGCCCAGACCCAGGCCGCATACCCCGGGCAGGGTCAGCGCCGCCCCGGGCCAAAACAGCAGTAATATGGCCCCGCACAGCTCCGCAATGGGAATCACCCGGATGTAGATGTCCCGGTATCGCCGGTCCCGCCGCCGCAGGGGAAACACCGCCGCCGCCGTCAAAATCGGAAAGAGAATGAGAAACAGCAGTAAAAATTGTCCCATATCGCCGCCCCCCTATATCTGTCCGCTGGCTGCCAGCCGCAAAAATTCGATGAGACTGTTGGACCCAAGGGCCAGCACCACGCCCAGCGTGGTCAGAAGCACCAGGGGAAGCGTCATAGCCCTGCCCGGGTCATGAATGGTCCGCAGGGCCGCCAAATCCAGCTCGCCGATGGGAAAATAGGCCCGGGCCACAATGGTCATCAGGTACAGCGTGGTCAGCAGGGTGGATAAAATCAGCGCCCCGATGCCCACATAGGCCAGCACATTGCCGGAGGCCACCGCCCCATAGGCGATCATCCATTTCCCCGCGAAGCCCCCCAGGGGCGGCAAGCCGATCAGGGCAAAGGCCGACAGGGTAAACGTCCCAAAGACCACCGGCATACTCCGCCCGAAGTCCTCCAATTCATAGACATATTCCCGTCCGCTCTGGTGGATAATGGCCCCGGCACAGCAAAACATGGTAATTTTAATCACCGCGTGGTACACCATGTGGGTCAGTCCCCCCAGCAGACCCGCAGGGGTCATCAGGGTAAAGGCAAAGAGGATGTAGGAGAGGTTGCTCACCGTGGAAAAGGCCAGCCGCCGCTTCAAATGGGGCGTGCGCAGTGCCCGGGCGGAGCCGTATACAATGGTCACAATGGTGGCGGTCATCACCACGCTCTGGGCCCAGGTCCCCCGGAGAAAGTCCGCCCCAAAGCCAAAATAAATCAACCGCAATATGGCAAAGGCCCCCGCCTTCACCACCGCCACCGCGTGGAGCAGAGCAGATACCGGCGTGGGTGCCACAGACGCATCCGGGAGCCAGCCATGGAAGGGGAAAATCGCCGCCTTCACGCCAAAGCCGAAAAACGCGGACACAAAGGCCAACAGCAGCGTTCCCTCATGCCCTGCAATCAGGGCGGGATTCAGCACGCCGCCGGAGGTAAAATCCAAGTTAAAGCCGAAATTCAGCAAAAACACAATCCCGATAAAGGCAAATGCCGCCCCGGAGAGGGAGTAGATGATGTACTTTCGTCCGGCGTACCGGGCCTTTTCGTCCATCTGGTGCATCACCAGCGGCAGTGTGGTCAGTGTCAAAAGCTCGTAGAAGAAATAGAGGGACAAAAAATCCTCAGAATAGGCAATGCCCAGTACCACGCCAAAGGCCATCAGCCAAAAGGCAAAAAAGCGATTTTCATGTCCCTCGCGCTCCATATAGTCCAGCGCGTATACCGTCACCAGCGGCCACAGCACCGACACGATGCCGCCGTAAACCATCCCCGCCCCGTCGATGCGCAGTGAGATGGAAACGCTCTCGGAAAAGCGCACCATGGTGCAGGCCAGCGCCTCGCCGCCCTGCATCCACGTCACCGCCGCCGCCATCAGAGAAAAAGCCGTGGTCAGCAGGGTGGCCGCCATGATGTAGCCATTGCGCAGCTTCCGGCTTTTCGGCTGCAAAATCAGCAGTCCCAAGCCGCACAGCAGGGGAAATAAAATAGGAACCGATAAAAATCGCTGCATCCGGCCTCCGCCTCTCTTCGTCTCATTTCTCTCTCATCATAGG
>JAVVPH010000199.1:0-3638 GCA_036655835.1 Oscillibacter sp. | reverse complement strand
CGCCAATCCACGGGACGGATTGAATCAGAGGTTCCTTGCAATTCGCTTTTTCCCTCAGCTCTTGCGGAAGCGGGTGAGGAAATCTTTGGTCTCCTGCCGCTGGGGGTTTCCAAATACCTCCCCGGGGGTGCCCTCCTCGCAGATGACGCCCTGGTTCATGTACACCACGCGGCTGCTCACATCTCGGGCGAAGGCCATCTCGTGGGTCACCACCAGCATGGTCATGCCGTCGCTCACCAGCTTTTTCATGACCTCCAGCACCTCGCCCACCATTTCGGGGTCCAGGGCGGAGGTGGGCTCGTCAAAGAGGAGAATTTCCGGCTCCATGGCCAGAGCCCGGGCAATGGCCACCCGTTGCTTTTGACCGCCGGAGATTTGCCGGGGCTTGGCGTTGACGTAGGGGGCCATGCCCACCTGCTCCAAATAGTGGGTGGCGGAGGCCCGGGCGTCCTCCCGATTTTTTTTCAGCACCTTGATTTGCCCCACCATGCAGTTTTCCAGCACAGTCAGGTTGGAGAAGAGATTGAAGGACTGAAACACCATCCCCACGTGGGAGCGATAGGCGGCGGCGTTGACGCCCCGGCCCACCACATTGTCCCCGTGGTAGAGAATCTGCCCGTCGGTGGGGGTTTCCAGCAGGTTGATGCAGCGCAGCAGGGTGGACTTGCCGGAGCCCGACGCGCCGATGATGGAGGTGACGTCCCCCTTTGCCACGGTGAAGTCAATGTCCCGCAGCACCACGTTGGTGCCGAAGGACTTGGACAGGTGATTGATTTGCAAAATAATGTCGCTCATTGTCCCTGTCCTCCTTCCTTGTTCTCCGGCTGGACGGGGTCAATGCCGGCCTGGCGATGGACCTTCGCCGTCTCGGCGTTCCGCTTGCCCTCGGGACTGCGCTCCGCAAAGGGCGCGCCGTGATGGGGGTGGTTGTAGTTTCCGGCGGACATGGTGAGGGAGTCCGTCTGCACCAAATCGTAGCTGTCCGCGCCGTCCATCCGCCGCTCAATGAAGCGCAGAAGGATGGAGGCCGCCAGGGTCATGGTGAGATAGCCCAGCATTTCGATGGCGGCGGAGGGGAAATACTTGTAGGTCGCGCCCACAATGCCCTGGTGCTTGGCGAAAAATTCGGTGAAGCCGATAATGAACATCACCGAGGTGTCCTTCACGTTGATGATGAAGTTGTTGCCGATCTGGGGCATGATATTCCGCAGGGCCTGGGGCAGAATCACGTTGAGCATGGTCTGCCAGTGGGACATACCGATGGCCTTGGCCCCCTCGGTCTGGCCGGGGTCAATGGAGAGAATGCCGCCGCGGACGGATTCTGCCATGTACGCGCCGGTGTTGATGGAAACCACTAAAATGGACACCGCCCAGACGTTGGAAAAGCTCAGGGTATTGTTGGTGAAATAGGGCAGGCCGAAATAGATGAATACCGCCTGCAAAATCATGGGTGTGCCGCGAAACACCTCCACATAGACCCGGATAATCAGACGGACCAGCGCCAGAAAAAAGCGCTTGAAGGGGTTGTCTGTTTTACTGTGGGGAATGGTCTGCAAAATACCGCAGAGCAGGCCGATGACACAGCCGATGGCAGTGGCGATAACCGCCAGGAGAAGGGTGTTTTTCGCCCCGTCCAGGTAGCCGGAGCCGTATTGGCTCCAGAGCTTCCCCATATCGGTGGTGAGTTGCAGCAATTTATCCATGGGAGGTTGGACTCCTTTTTCGCCCGGGCGAGACAGCTCGCCCGGGCATATTTTTTAAAAATGCGGAGGACTGGAGGTCTTAGCCCTCAGCGATGGGCTGAATGGCGGTGGCGTCACCCATCATGGCGTTGAAGTCGTCCGCGGTCATGCCGGAGAGCACGCCGTCCAACGCGTCCTTCAAAACGCTGTTGCCCTTGGCAACGGAGATGCCGATGTTCACATCGCTGTCCGCCACCACGAAGTTGTCCTCCGTGCCGGTGAAGTCCAGCAGCTTCAAGTCGGGATAGGCCACCAGAGCGCCTTGCGCGGTGGGCATATCGGTGCAGACAAAGTCCACGGTGCCGGTTTCCAGCGCCATCAGCATGGCGGGGGCAGAGGCGGCGGCGGGCTGCACCTTGGCACCCTCCACTTGGGGCAGGCAGGTGTCATACCAGATGGTGCCCAGTTGAGAGGTGCAGGTGCCGCCGGTCAAATCGGAGATGCCCTTGGCGGAGGCAAACGCGCCGGTGCCCTTGGTCAGGCACACGATGGTGGCGTACAGATAGGGGCCGGCAAAGTCCACTTCCTCCATGCGCTCGGGGGTCATGGACTGACCGGCGATGATGGCGTCCACAGTGCCGGACTGGAGGGCGGGAATCAAAGAGCCCCACTCCAAGCGGACCACTTCCAGATCCCAGCCGTTGGCCTCACAGAGCTTCTTGGCCATCATGACATCATAGCCGTTGGCAAAATCGCTGGAATCCTTGATGGGCACCGCGCCGTTGGCGTCGTCGGCCTGGGACCAGTTGTAGGGTGCGTAAGCGCACTCCATGGCCACGGTCAAAACGCCGTCCTCCACGCCGGAGGCAATAGCGGCAGGTGCTTCGGGAGCGGCGGGAGTGGCAGGTGCTTCGTCCTTGCCGCCGCAGGCGGACAGGGACAGGGCCATGCTCAGGGCCAGAACCAGTGTTAAAATCTTTCTCATTAGAATGTACCTTTCTTTCAAACAAATTCGCGGCGCACAGCTGGTTTTTCCGGTTGGCCGCTGTGCCGGAAAAACAAAAAAGGACCGCTTTGCTAAGCGGTCCATGGTAACATAACGGAAGGCGGGGGAACCTCCGAATGGCCATTGATAGCGCCTCACAAAAAATTCTGTGACAGTCCGACAGGTATTTCCTGTCGACCCAACGCCTTGAAATCAGGTTATCTCAAAGCATTTCGGCGATGTTCCCTTTTTCGCGGAGCGGCTACCTGCCCTTGCCCTGCGGTACTGATGAACCTCGCGCCTCTATCTAGCGATCCAATTGTGCCGTTATCGTACCACGCGTTAGAAAGCCTGTCAACAGGACCCCAAAGCTTTTTGTGTATTTTTGTGCAATTTTGCAGAGAAAAACTGGAAATCATTCCCTAGACTGTGCTATAATAACTGCAAATTGTTTGAATACCCCGCCTGTTTTGCGTTAAAAAACGAGAGGAGTCCTCTATGCAAGCCTTGGAATTTGCCATTTTGAACTGGATCCAGCTCCATTTGCGCTGTGCGTTTTTGGATGCGGTGACCCCGGCGTTCAGCCGTCTCTGCGCCCATGGGGAGCTGTGGATTGTGCTGGCAATCTGCCTGCTGATCGTTCGCCGCAGCCGCCGGACGGGCCTTGCGGTGAGCTGCGGTTTGGCGCTGGATTTTCTGGCCTGCAATGTGTGGCTCAAGCCCCTGGTGGGTCGCATTCGCCCCTACGAGGTGAACACGGCGGTCCAATTGTTGGTGCCCCGGCTGGCGGATTTTTCCTTCCCCTCGGGCCATACCGCCGTCTCCTTTGCCGCCACGGCGGCTTTAAAGGCCTCGGGCAGCCGATTGTGGCTGCCGGCCTTGGCGGTGTCGATTTTGATGGGCCTCTCCCGGCTCTACCTCTATGTCCACTGGCCCAGTGACGTGCTTTTCGGCGCGGTTTTGGGTTGGCT
>JAVVPH010000198.1:0-3663 GCA_036655835.1 Oscillibacter sp. | reverse complement strand
ACGGCGGTGCCATCGCCATCGGCCATCCCGTGGGTGCCTCCGGCGCGCGCATCATTGTCACTTTGCTGCATGAAATGGCAAAGCGTCCCGAGGTCAAGCGCGGCATGGCCACGCTGTGCATCGGCGGCGGCATGGGTACTGCCACCGTGTTTGAGAAGTGCTGATTTTTTAAAAATCCAGCCCCTCCACTGGCAACCATTTTATAAAAAACGGGCCTCATCGCTTAACGCGATGAGGTCCTTTTTTGCACTGACTCGCCCCAAAAATCAAGGAGGGGAGGCCAATCGGCCTCCCCTCCCGGATTTCTTGTCCAGGGGATTTACAGGTTTTTGTCCAGCACGGCGGTGAAGGACCCGGCGGGCATCACGCCCACCTTGCGGTCAAATTCCCGGCCGTTTTTCAAAAAGACGATGGTGGGAATACTCATGACGGAAAACTGCTGGGCCAGGGCCGGCTCCTCGTCCACGTTGACCTTGCCCACCAGAACCTTGCCGTCGTACTGGGCGGCAATGCCCTCGATCACAGGGGTGAGCATTTTGCAGGGGCCGCACCAATCCGCCCAGAAATCCACCATAGCCAGGGGCGCGGCTTCCACCGCGGCGTTAAATTCGGAGGTTTTAAACTGTTTCATCATCAAGTTCTCCTTTTATTTATAAAATGATTTGGGTTCCTCTGTTTCATGTCTTGCAAAGGCTCAAGTTGCCAGTTTCTTCTTCTGGGCATCCACCCAGGCCGCCGCGCTCTGTCCGGCAATCAGGCCCTCGCCCACGGCCTTAGCCACTTGCAGCGGACCGCCGGTGCAGTCCCCCGCCGCAAACAGGCCGGGCAGGGAGGTGGCCATGCGCCGGTCCACGGTGATGTACCCGTTCTCCACGGCCAGGCCGGGGAACAAATCCGTGGGGGCCACGGTGGGCCGCAGGAGGAACACCCCCTCCACCGCAAGCGTCTCCCCATCGCAGGTGACGGCTTCCACCGCCGCGCCGCCGGAAATGGCGCACTGGCGGGGGTGGTCAAAATAGCGGACGCGGCAACCGATTTCCGTCAGGAACGCCGCCTCGTGCCGGGCCGTTTCGCTGTACCCCAGCACCGCCACGGCCTTGCCCCGATAGAGCATTCCGTCGCAGGTGGCGCAGTAGCTCACGCCCCGACCCAAAAATTCCGCCTCCCCGGGAAATTTCTTCCCCCGGGCCACACCGGCGGCCAGCACCACCGCCCGGGCCTGCACCATGTCGCTGCCCACGCTGACGTACCATTCCTCCGCCATCAGTGCGGATTGCAGGGCCTTTCCGGTGACAAATTCCGCGCCGGCGCTCTCCGCGTGGCGCTGCATGGCGGTGAGCAGTGCCGGACCGGTGACGCCGGGCAGACCGGGATAGTTATCCACAAAATCCGATTTCCAGAGGGGATTTTCCTCTAAAACGTTGGACGCCACCAGCACGGTTTTGCCCCGCGCCCGGGCGTTGACTGCGGCGGAAAGGCCCGCCGGACCGCCGCCGATCACTAGAATATCATAGAGCATAGGTGGAAACCTCCTCTTCAAACAGCGATGCCACCAGACGGCCCACCGCCGCCGAGGCAACACGGTAATACACCTCGTTGCCACTGCGCTCCGCCGTCACCACCCCCGCCGCCCGCAGTTTTTGCAGGTGCTGGGAGATGCAGGACTGAGACATCCCCACGCCGCGCTCCATACAACTGACATTGTGACAGCCGTTTTGCAGCAGATTGTGGACAATTTGCAGGCGGACGGGATTGGCCAGTGCCTTTAACAGCGCGGCAGGCTCCTCGTAGTATTTCCGGGTTTCAATCAATTCATCGCCCTCCCTCTGCTTGATGATATTAGAATATCATAATATTATTACACGTAAAGTTGTTTTTGCAACAATTTAAAAATTTAAATTTGGGATGGCCCTGCCTGTCCTATTTGTGTGTCAAGCTGTCGATCAACCCAGAACTCCCCCAAAACGGGAGGGAAGATTGTTACGAAAGACTGCTCCGCAGAGCGTTTCACGGGTTTTAAAAACTCACCTCAGCGTGGCAGAACGGCTTTTTTGACACGCTGTGTGTTGCTTTTGCCCGGAAAATTTGATACACTGAATGGAATTGCCCCGCTCTTTTGGGAGGCGGAGCCGCCGGATGGTCCGCCAGCTTCCGCGCTTGGAAAAAAAGCTTGGGAGCCGGCGGGCTGTCCCACCGGCTCCCTATTCAAAAAAGCGGCGGCGCCTCGCCCGGGCCGGACGCTGCGCGGTTATAGTGGTTGCATGGCACTCTCGCCGCTTGGGCTATCCTATGCGGCCCGGTCCCTCCGCGTCACAGGGCCGTCAGGCTTGCCCGGGGAAAACAGCAATGATTGAGAAAGAAAAGAGGGCCTTTTCATGATTAAAATCGCACCATCCATCCTCTCCGCCGACTTTGCAAATTTGGAGAGAGACATTCACCGCATTGAAACCGCCGACTATGTACACGTAGACGTGATGGACGGCGTGTTTGTCCCCAATATTTCCATCGGACTGCCTGTGGTCAAGAGCCTGCGGCGGGTCACGCAAATGCCCCTGGATGTACACCTGATGATTGTGGAGCCCCTGCGCTACGCGGCGCAGTTCTGCGATGCCGGGGCGGATTTGGTGACTATTCACGTGGAGTCCGACAGCGAGGAAAATCTCCGCGCCGCCATCGACCAAATCCACGCCAAGGGCAAAAAAGCCGGAATTGTCCTCAAGCCCAACACCCCTGCGGAGGCCGTGCTGCCCTTTTTGGAGCAGGTGGAGCTGATTTTGGTGATGACCGTGGAGCCGGGCTTTGGCGGGCAGCACTTCATGGCGGAGCAAATGCCCAAGGTCCGGGCCATCCGTCAACTGATCGACGCGAAAAATCCCGGCTGTGAGCTGGAGGTGGACGGCGGCGTGGCCCCGGATACCTGCCGCACCTGCATCGAGGCCGGTGCCAACGTATTGGTGGCGGGCAGCGCGGTGTATCAAGCCGCCGACATTCCCGCCCGCATCGCCGCACTGCGGGGATAACGCGAACACCGTCCGGCGGGAACCGCGCAGAGCGCAATTGAGCAATTGAAATGAAGGAGCAACCGTGATGGAATATTTCCCCGCACCCCTGGAGGCCCTGGTGGAGCAATTTGCCCGGCTGCCGGGCATCGGCGGCAAGTCCGCCCAGCGGCTGGCATTTTACGTGCTGGGTCTGCCCGAGGCGGAGGCCCAAGCCTTTGCCGACGCCATTGTGGACGCAAAGCGCAACGTCACCTGCTGTCCCGTGTGCCAAAATTTTACCGCCGGCGGGCTGTGCCCCATCTGCGCGTCCCAAAAGCGGGACCCGTCCATCATCTGCGTGGTGGCGGACCCCCGGGACGTGGTGGCCATTGAGCGGTCCCGGGAATTTTCCGGGCAATACCACGTGCTCCACGGCGTGATTTCCCCCATGAACCACGTGGGACCCGACGATTTGGCCATCAAATCCCTGGTGGAGCGGGTGGCCAAGGGCCAGGTGAAGGAGGTCATCATGGCCACCAACCCAGACACCGAGGGCGAGGCCACGGCCATGTACTTGGCCCGGCTCCTGCGGCCCTTTGAGGTCCGGGTAACCCGCTTGGCCTACGGCATCCCCGTGGGCGGGCATCTGGAATTTGCCGACGACGCCACGCTGATGCGGGCG
>JAVVPH010000197.1:0-3670 GCA_036655835.1 Oscillibacter sp. | reverse complement strand
TATTATTTCATTGTCCTCTTGACGGGGTGCAGTTCATTTTTGGATTGCGACAGCCTTTTTGGCGGGTGGAGACGCAAAAAAACAGTGCGCCCGAAACACCGGGCGCACTGACATGAGAGAGGGGGACAGTGACCTTTTCAACCCTGTCAAATCAAAAAGGGCTGTCCTTTATGAGAGAAACCGAGCCGCGCATTGGGGAATACGCGGGTGTTGGGAGGAATCAAATTCAAAAGCGGAAAATCCAGAAAAAACCTGCTTGCTTTTTGCTTATACATAAGATAACATAAAAAACGACAGTATAGAACGTACGATTTATACTATGGGATATGAAAAGAAAGCATGGCAGACAGCGGGATGTGCCAGAGAGGAAGCGGTATGAATATCAAAAAATACGAGGCCTTTGTCCGGGCGGTGGAACTGGGGAGCCTTTCCAAGGCGTCTGAGGAGTTGGGGTACACCCAATCGGGCATCAGCCACATGATGCAGTCCTTGGAGGAGGAGGTGGGGTTTTCCCTGATGGTGCGCACCTCCTCCGGGATTTTGCCCAACACGGAGGGGGAGCTGCTGCTGCCCATTATCCGCCAGCTACTGAGCACCAACGAGAGCTTGGAGCAGTATATCGCCAAAATTAAGGGCGTGGACATCGGGCGGATCCGCATTGCCTCCTTTTCCAGCGTGGCTACCTATTGGCTGCCCACCATTATCGGGGAATTTCAAAAGGATTTTCCCAACGTGGAAATCCAGATTTTGGAGGGCGGCGCGGAGGCGGTGAACACGATGATGGTGAATCGGGAGGCGGATTTGTGCCTCTACACCGACGGCGAGGGGAAGGGCTTTGAGTGGATTCCCCTGTGTCAGGACCAATTGCTGGCCCTGGTGCCGCCGGGTGACCCGCTGACGGAGCTATCGGCGGTGCCGCTGGACGCGTTTTTGACGGAGCCGTTTATCATGCCCATGGCGGGATACGATTACGAGGTACATCATATTTTGGATAAGCTGGACCACTATCCCCACATCTCCTTTTCCTCTTGCAGTGACTACGCAATTATTTCCATGGTGACGGAGGGCTTGGGTGTGGCGATTTTGCCGGAGCTGCTGCTGCGCAACTACCGCAACGACGCGGTGGCCCTGCCGCTGAGCCCCCCGCAATACCGGATGCTGGGCATGGGCGTGCCCCAGATTAAAACCGCCTCGCCGGTGACCCGGAATTTTATGCGCTATGTTCAAAACTATGTAAAGGAATTGGGCAAGAAAAACGATTGACACGGAGAAAAAATTTCTTTACAATAAAAAATGTAGAAATTTTAACAAGGCTGAAAGCGGGAGGTGGACAGGTGTTTTTATTGCTGTTTTTGATGTGGCTGCTGCTCTCCGGTGAGGTGACGCTGTCCTCCTGCCTGTGGGGCGGGGCGGTTTGCGCGCTGCTGCACTGGTTTTGCTATCGCGTGTTCGGCTACCGCTGGCATTTGGGGCGCAGGGGGCTGAAAAAACTATGGCTGGGGCTTACCTATCTGGGCTATTTACTGCTGGAAATGCTCAAGGCGGGCTTTGTGGTGATGAAGCTGATCTACACCAAGGGCCGCAACATGGAGCCGACACTGGTTTGGTTCCACAGCGATTTAAAGGAGGACAGCACCCGGGCCATGCTGGCCAATTCCATCACCCTCACCGCCGGAACCATTACGGTGGAGGTGGAGGAGGGACGCTTTTTCGTCCACGCGCTGGACCGCTCCCTGGCCCGGGGAATTGAGGACTGCGAATTTCAGCGGCGGCTGGAGAGGCTGGAGGAGTAAGGCGGATGGAGCAAGTGAGAGAGACGGTGCTGCAAGGGGCGGCGGTGCTGCTGGCCCTGCTGATTTTGGCCACACTGGTGCGGGCCATTCTGGGGCCACGGTTTACGGACCGCATCATTGCTGTGAATGTGATCAACACACTGATTATCGCGGAAATCGCCGTGCTGGCGGTACAGCTGCGAGAGGATTTTTTGGTGGATGTGGCACTGGTTTACGCCCTGTTGAGCTTTTTGTCGGTGGTGGTGGTGTCCCGCCTGGTGCTGACACGGAGATGGAAGAAAATGGACAAACGGAAGAAAGCGGAGGCGGGCAGCCGTGATACATAATTTGATGACGACGGCGGGATTGGGCCTGCTGCTGTTTGGGCTGTTTGTGTTTTTTTCCGCGGTGCTGGGCCTGTTTCGTCTGGACAGCGCCCTGAATCGGATGCACGCCGCCGCCGTGGGAGATGCACTGGGGATTTTCTGCATCCTCATCGGCTTGATTTTTCTCCACGGCTGGTCCCTGTCGGCGGCGAAAACCCTGCTGATTTTCCTCTTTTTGTGGCTGACCAGTCCGGTATCCAGTCATTTGCTGGCGGAGATGGAGGTCATGACCAACCCAGAGGTGGAACGAGAGTGCGAGGTGGAGGAGCGATGATGGTACTGGAATATTTGCTGCTCATCGGCATTGTGGTGCTGGCCATTGCCGCGCCGCTTTGCAAGCGTTTGCTGGCGACGGTGATTGTATATATGGCATTTTCCCTGCTGATGGCGGTGCTGTGGAGCCTGCTGCAAAGCCCCGATTTGGCCATTACCGAGGCCGCCGTGGGGGCGGGAGTCACCAGTATTTTATTCTTTTTGACGCTGAAAAAAATCCATGCGCTAAAGGGGACCGAGGATGAATAACACGCCGGAAAAACAAACTGGCTGGCAGCGTCTGGTTTCCTGGGTGGATGGGGACCGGGAGCCGAAGGACCGGACGCTGTTCGTGATGGAACAGCGTCCGCCGCGGCCTGCGCCGGATTGGGAGGAGCATGAGCGGCGGGAGCGGCATCGGCTGCGGAAATTTTTGGACCGCTATCCCTTTGCCGCCATTTTTATCTGCCTGACGCTGATGGCGGTGCTGCTGACGACGGTGCTGCATATGCCCGCCTTCGGACAGGCCGGCAACCCCACCAACAACGAGGTGCCAAAGCACTATCTGGAGCACGGCGCGGCGGAAACCGGCTCGGCCAACGCCGTCAGTGCCATGATTTTGAGCTATCGGGGCTTTGACACCCTGGGGGAGAGCTGTGTGCTGTTTTTGTCCGTGGTATGCGTGACGATGCTGTTGCAGCGGGACGAGAAAAACACGGATGAGCGGGATTTGCGGCGGCTGCGCCGGGAGGAGGCCCTGGAACAGGAGCACCACGACGTGATTTTGGTCCAGGCGGCTTGGATTTTGATTCCCTTTATTTTCCTTTTTGCCATTTACGTGCTGCTCCATGGGGAGGAATCTCCCGGCGGCGGCTTTTCCGGCGGGACCATTTTAAGCGGGGGACTGATTCTCTTTGCCAGCGCCTTTGGCTTCGGACGGCTGGGGATTTTTTTGAATCGCCGGACGTACAGCGGCGTGCGGACCTTTGGCCTGTTGCTGTATGCCCTGCTGTACGGCGCGTATATTTTTATCGGTGCCAACGGACTGCCCAACTATTTGGAGGGGATGGCCCTGCTGATTGATTTGGCGGTGGGGCTGGTGGTGGCCTGCACGGTGTATGGCTTTTACGCGCTGTTTGCCAGGGGAGAAGTGTAAAGCGGTCCCCATGGAAATTTGAGAGGAAGGCTGGGCAGGGGAATGTTGCAGATGGTCATACAAAATCGCTTCGCGGTGACGGCCGTGCTGTTATTCGGCGTGGG
>JAVVPH010000196.1:0-3714 GCA_036655835.1 Oscillibacter sp. | reverse complement strand
TTCGTATTGATTTATTGCCATACGAATTCCCACTACCATCGCTATTGAGATTATGCGCATACTCTCCCCCGCATCTATTTTGACCTATTGGCACAAAAAGGGACGGCAGAAAAGATAAAATCTTTTCTGCCGTCCCTTTTTGCAAGCCCGCAAGACCGTCCGCCAAGGCCAATAGAGGCCGTTTATTCCGCGAAATAGGCCCGGGTGGCGGCGGCATCGGCGTGGATTTGGGTTTTCAGCGCGTCCAGTGAGTCGAAGCGAACCTCGTCCCGGAGATGGCGATAAAATTCCACCCGAACCGTCTGCCCGTAGAGGTCGCCCTCGTAATCCAGCAGCCAGGCCTCCACCGTCACGTCCTGCCCGTGATTCACCGTGGGGCGGGTGCCCACATTGGTGACGGCGGCATAGCTTGTCCCGTCCGGCAGGGTGACCCGGGTGGCGTAGACCCCGTAGCTGGGGACCAGCACATGGGCGGGGGCGGTGAGATTCACCGTGGGGATGCCGATGGAGTGGCCGATGCGCTGCCCATGGCGCACGGTTTGGGACAGGGTGTGGGGGTGGCCCAAAAACAGGGCCGCACGCTCCACCTGCCCCAGCTCCACCAGGCGGCGGATATAGGTGGAGCTGACGGTGACGCCGCCGATTTCCACCTTGGGAATGATGTCGCAGCCGATGCCCAGCTCCGCGCATTTTTCTTGCAGCAGTGCCGGTGTACCGGCGTTTTTGTGGCCGAAGCGATGGTCGTGGCCCGCCACCAGATGAACGGCGTGATGCCGCTTGACCAACAGCTCCGTGACAAAATCCGTCCAGGAGGTGGTCATCATCTCGGTATCAAAGGGGACCATAATCACATCCTCAATCCCATAGAGACGGCGCAGTAACTCCCGCCGGTCCTCCGGCGAGTTGATGAGAGGGCAGGGAATACCGGTGACCACCTCCTTGGGGGGGCGGTCAAAGGTGAACACGGCGGGGATGCAGTTTTTTTCATGGGCAAGCTCTACCGTGCGGCGCAGCAGGGCTCCGTGGCCCAGATGCACCCCATCGAAAAAGCCCAGGGCGATCACAGTGTGTTTCATGGAAATCGGTCCTTTCGCTTGGGTGGAAAATAGGCAGGCGCGGGGCATTTGCCTGAATTATGCGCCAAAAAAGTTCTTAATCGAGGTCAAAATGCCGCCCTCCGCCTGAGAAACGCAGAGAAAATCACCGGCTTGTCCGTAAATCCGGTAGGTTCCGTCCGCCAAATCCGGGACGGAAATGGTAGCACCGTTGCGGATGCGGACCTCCTGCCCCGGATTGGGGAGGAGGTAGGCGGGATGCTGGGCGAAAAAGCGGTCCGTGGGCAGTAACAGGGACGCGCCCTGCTGCTGGACCGCCTCCAGGGAGACGGCCTGGTCCAGGGTGAAGCCGGCGGCCCGGGTCCGGCGCAGGGAATACATCGCGCCGCCACAGCCCAGGGCCTGGCCCAAATCGTGGCAGAGGGTGCGCAGATAGGTGCCTTTGGAGCACACACAGCGCAAAAGATACTCCGACTCGCCGGTCTGCTCCAGCAGCTCCAGCTCGTAAATGGTGACGGGCCGGGGCTTGCGCTCCACCACTCTTCCCTTGCGGGCCAAGTCGTAGAGCCGCTTTCCGTCAATTTTCACAGCGGAGTACATGGGGGGAATTTGCTGAATGGGGCCGGTGAAGGAGGGGAGCACCGCCAACAGGTCCCCACGCTTGGCGGTGACGGTGTGGGTTTCCAGCGTGTCGCCGGTGACGTCCTGGGTGTCTGTCACCAGGCCCAGGCGGAGGCCCGCCACGTATTCCTTTTGACTGCTCTCCGCAAATTCCACGGCTCGGGTGGCGTGGCCCACAAACACCGGCAGCACGCCGGTGGCCAGGGGGTCCAGCGTGCCGCTGTGGCCCACCCGCTTTTCGTGGAGGATGCCCCGGACCTTGGCGCAGACGTCCATGGAGGTCCAGCCCTGGGGCTTATCGATGATGACAATTCCGTTTGGCATAGCAAGCTCCTTTGCACCAAGTATCGCCGCGTATGCGGCCCGCAAGCGTTTTAATCGGAACGGACCAGCGCTTGGTTAAGCCGAGGCGATTTGGGCGATGGCGTTTAAAATTTGTTCCTTGACCGCCGGGAGATTCCCTTGGATGGTGCAGCCGGCGGCGGCGGCGTGTCCGCCCCCGCCCAGTAACTGGCAGACGCGGGTGGCGTTGACCCGCGCGCCGGTGCGGACGGACAGCTTCCAAACGCCCTCCCGCAATTCGCGCATCGTAACGGCGCAGTCCGCCCCCTCGATCATGCCGCCCAGGGAGGACAGCTCCTCCGCATCGCTCTCGTCCGCGTCCACCCGGGCCATGAGGGCGAGGGGGACGGAGAGAAGCACCACCCGGCCTTGGTCGTAAAACTCCATGCCGTCCAGCATGGCGCCCTCCAGCATCATGCGCTTGCGGGATTTGGTGCGGAAGAAAATTTTATTCACGGCGTGATAGTCAATTCCGCAGGCCAACAGCGCCGCCGCCACGGCGTGGGTGTTGGCGGTGGTGTTGGTGTAGACAAAGCAGCCGGTGTCCGTGGACAGGCCCACGTACAGCGGCAGGGCGATTTCCGCCGTCAGGGGGCAGAGCAGCCCCAGAATATCGTAGAGCAGCTCCGCGCAGGCGGCGGCCTCCGGGCGGACCAGATGGGCCTTGCCAAAGCCCTCAAACGAGGGGTGATGGTCCAGGGCCAAGTCGATGCGCGCCGCATAGGGCCGGGCGTTTTCCGGCAGAAGGCTCAAGCTGGCGATGTCCACGGAAACCACCCGCTCCGGCACAAAATTCTCCGGTGCGGCGTAGGGGAGAAAATAGGGGGCGGTGGAGCGCGTCAGCTCCGCGTTGGGCAGGAGATAGGCCGTTTTGCCCATCTGCCGCAGGGCGGCGCACAGCGCGGCGGCGCAGCCCACGGTGTCCCCGTCGGGACGGACGTGGGTTAAAATCAGCACATTTTCGTAGCTCTGCAACAGCGCGGCGGCCTGAGAAACAGTCAGCATCGGCTTATTCCTCCGTTTCCCGGGGGGTGTTTTTGGCGTCCTCCTGCCGCTCCAAATCCCGAAGGACACCCAGAATATGGGTGCCGTATTCAATGGAGTCGTCGGCGATGAATTGCAGCTGGGGCGTATAGCGCAGGCCCAAAACGGCCAGCTCCCGCCGCAGGAAGCCGGCGGCGGATTTCAGGCCCTTCATGACCTCAGGCCGCTGTTCGCCGTCTAAAACGCTGACATAGACCCGGGCGAAGCGCAAATCGCCGGTGGTGTCCACCCGGGTGATGGAAACCATGCCTGTTTGCGCGATGCGAGGGTCCTTCAAAAGCCGAAACTGCGCGCACAGCTCCCGCTGAATTTCCTCATTGATTCTTCCAATACGATTACTTGACATGGCGTTCTCCTTTGCAGATGAAATGGGCACGGCGGGGGGCCATCGGCCCAAATGGTATCTCCGATTTTCCCCCAAAAGCAGCTGTTTGATGCAAATAGGGGCGGCCATAGGGCCGCCCCTCAGGCTGTCAATAAACCCTGAAATCCCGGAAAACGGGAAGGAAGATAGCTACGAAAGACTGCTCCGCAGAGCGTTTCGTAGCGCAACCGCCGAAGGCGGCTCTTAGCGCGGAGATCACCCAGGAAGGGTGTCTTTCGTTTTTCAATCATCCGTTTTTGAAACTTCTCACGGGTTTCAAAAACTGGG
>JAVVPH010000195.1:0-3719 GCA_036655835.1 Oscillibacter sp. | reverse complement strand
ATCGCCCTGGCGGACGGAACCGTGGAGGACGCGATGCGCAACGCCCGCTGATATTCACAAAAAGCCCCCGGTCTGCGGCAGTCGCAGACCGGGGGCTTTTTTATACCTGGGGAGTGGCCGCCGCCTCGGCTTCCGCCGCAAACAGCTCGGGCCGCGCTTTTTGCAGACGGGCCAGGGCCGCGTCTGCCAAGTCCTGGGTTTCAAAGGTGAAATTCTGGTAAAAACCGCCCTCATACTCCACCCGGAGCATCACCATGGGCAGTTCCTTACCGCAACAGCCGGTGAGGGGCAGACTGGTTTTTTGGGTCCAGGCCCGCAGCACCGCGTCAAAGCTCAGGTAGGAATTGGTGGGAAAGGCCGGGAAATAAAACGCCTGCTCGCTGACACGGTACGGTCCCAACCGCTTGGCCGCCCGATAATCCCGCCGGGACTGCTCCAACGGGTAGTCCGGGCAGAGGGGCTTGAGTTCTAACAAGGCCATAAGAACGCCTCCTGTTCCATTCAAGGATTTTAATATGGCCAGTTTATCATGACAGGAAAAAAGCGGGAGTGCAAATGCAACAGCTTTCCCCAAAATGTTTGCCCGGCGGCCCGCCTAGTGCTGACTGCGGGCGGCCCGCTCCCGGCCCAGCACAATCTGCCGGGCCAGGGCCTGATACAGCTTTTGCGGCTCAACAGGCTTTGCCAAGTGGTCGTTCATCCCCGCCTCCCGGCTTTTGACCACGTCATCGCCAAAGGCGTTGGCGGTCATGGCGAGGATGGGGATGGCTCCGGCATCCTGCCGGGGCAGGGCGCGGATGGTTTTGGCGGCAGTCAGGCCGTCCATCACCGGCATCCGAATATCCAGCAAAATCGCGTCGTATGCGCCGGGAGCCGACGCGGCGAAGCGGTCCACCGCCTGCTGTCCGTTTTCCACCCGGTCCACCGTCACGCCGCCGCGCTCCAGCAGCTTGCAGGCGATGGTGGCGTTGATGGGATGGTCCTCCGCCAAGAGGACGTGGCAGCCGGTAAGGCCCGGCAAGGGGCCCTCTATCGCCGGGGGCACATCCTCCTCCAGCACCGTCAGCACCGTCAGCTCCACCGTGGCGCAGGTGCCCTTCCCCGGAGTGCTCTCCAGGGTAATCGTGCCGCCCATCAGCTCCACCAAGCTTTTGACGATGGACAGGCCCAGGCCGGTGCCCGGCGTGTCGTCGGTGGCGGCAGTGCGCTCCTGGGTGAAGGCGTCGAAGGCCTTGGGCATAAATTCCGGGCCGATGCCGCAGCCGTTGTCCGTCACGCTCAAGCGCATGCGGCAGTGCCGTTCATCCAGAATTTTCTCAAAGCACACCACGGACACCTCTCCGCCCACAGGGGTAAATTTCACGGCGTTGGACAGAAGGTTGAAGAAAATTTGATTGAAGCGCAGCTTGTCCACAAAAATGGCGTGAACCAGGGGGCAATCCCGCCGGGCGGAAAAGTGGATATTTTTTTGACGGCAGGGCTCCCCGATGACCGCTTGCAGCATTTCCAGCCACTCCCGATAGGGATAGACCTCCAAATGCAGCTCCATTTTTTGACTGGCGATTTTGGTCATATCCAAAATATCGTTGACCAAGCTCAGCAGATATTGACCGGAGGACTCAATCTGGCTGAGATATTTTTGCGTCTCCTCCTCCTTTGTCTCCCCCAGGGCCAGATTGGTCAGCCCGATGATGCCGCTGAGGGGGGTGCGGATATCGTGGCTCATGCGGGAGAGAAAATCATCCTTCGCCTGACCGGCCTCCCGGGCTTGGCGCAGAGCCTGGGAAAGGGCGCGATTTTTCTCCTGCTCGGCCAGGTGCAGCGCCGTGATGTCATGGCGGACACAGCAGAGCTGCTGGCGGGTATCGTCCAGATAGGCGAAGGTCATCTCTTTATAGCAGAGCTCGCCCTTCTCCCAAAAGCCAAAGGCCACTGAATAGGTGAATTGATTTTCCAGCGCGGCGGTGACGGCCTCCATATTGGTCCGCAGAATCAGGTCCTCCACATCGTCGTCCGCGCAAAAACGGCGCATCATGTCCGCCCGCGCCTGCTCCGGGTCCCGGGCGTAGATGAGACTGTCCTCCGGCAAATTGGCATCTGGGCTAATCGGTCTGGCCCGGCCGGTGCGGCAGTCGATAATCAGGGCAAAATCGTAGTTTAGGTCCACGATGGTGCCCAGCATCTGCTCGTACTGCTTTTTTTCGTTGATGGAGCGCACGTAGGTATAGCAGATGATGTCCTTGCTCTCCGGCTCCTCCACCAGGTTATACTCGTTGCTGACCCAAATCAGTTCCCCCCGGCGGTTGTCCCGGCGATATTCCAATGTGTTGCTGGTCACGCCCTGGCGCATCCGATTGAGCATTTTTTCCCGGTCGTACTGCTGGCGCAAAAGGGCCTTGTCCTCCTCCCGGGGAATCTCCCCCAGCAGGTATTCCAGGGCCTGCTCCATGGGCATCCCGGAGCGCAGCTTCAAATCGTCCGGACGGACGATGCGGAAATCGCAGAGGGACAGCGTTCCCCGGGTGACGTTGAACACGCACAGGGTCAGCACATCTTTTTCCAGCAGATGGCGCTTATTTTCCTCCTCCGCGTAGCGGGCGCGAACGCGGCGCTCCTCCTGCACCCGGTCGGTGATGTCGGAGACGTAGGCAATATAGGCGGGGATGCCGTTCCAGTCGATCCGGCGGTTTTCCGTCTGATAGAACCGTCCGTCGCCGCCCTGAATCACGTTGCGGAAAAAAGCATCTGCGGTAATCCGCTCTTGGATGCACTCCGTGCAGGGCGTTGTCCGGTCCAATATCGTCTGGTAGCAGTAGAGCGGCTCCTCGTCCAGCCGCTCACCCCGCAGGCCAATCAGATCCCGCAGATAGCGGTTGGTATACAGCACCCGCTTGGTGGCAAGCTCGCAGACAATCACGCCGTTGGCGGAGCCGTCCAAAATTCGACGGTACATCTGCGTCTCCTGCACCGCCGGGGTCAGCACCACATTATAAACAGGGCAGCCGTCGTCCTCCCGGATTTTCCGGCCGGAGAAATTGATCCAAAGCTCTCTGCCGTCCCTGTGGCAAACGCGGCAGGTCCCGCCCAGTACCTCCTCCCCCCGGGCAGCTCTGTGGAGAATGCTACGCATACGCGGCAAATCCTCCAAACAGACCGCCGCAAGGGCGTCCTCTCCCGTCCAATCCAGCTGCTCCTGCCGACTGCGGCCGGTGAGGTCCGCCAGTCCATCGGAAAACAGCAGGGTGCGAATTTTTCCGCCCTCTAGGCGATAGATGGCAATGCCGCCGGGGACCTGATTGATGAGCTGCTCCAATTGCGCGGAATCTTGCGGCATTCCACAGGCGCGTTGATTTGACATCACAGCTTTGTCCTCCATTTTCGACCGGGCATCTCCCCCGCGTGGGGGCTGCTGCCCTCCCGCGGTTGCACACACCGTCGCCCCTTTGCCTGAGGCAATCCGCCCACTGCGGGGTTTTCCAGATTTTTCTTCTTATATTTTTCAGTATACCTGAATCCCCCCCTCTTTTCAAGTGCCTTTTCCCCGTTGTAAATAAAGGAATTTTTGCGGTGTTTTCACAGGTTTACAGCAGTTCCGGTTCAGATAGCGAGAAAAGGAGACCGGGGGAAATAATCCGCAATCAGGCGGGGGACACAGCCGGGCGGACGCCCGGCAAGGGCGACAACTGCGGGACATTTAGAACGGCTGAACAGCCTTACAA
>JAVVPH010000194.1:0-3733 GCA_036655835.1 Oscillibacter sp. | reverse complement strand
TCACCGACGCCCAGCGTCAGGCCACCAAGGATGCCGGCCGCATCGCGGGGCTGGAGGTCAAGCGGATCATCAACGAGCCCACCGCCGCGGCCTTGGCCTACGGTGCGGATAAGGAAAACGCCCAGAAGATCATGGTCTACGACTTGGGCGGCGGCACCTTCGATGTGTCCATTCTGGAAATTGACGACGGCGTGATTGAAGTGCTGGCCACCGCCGGCAACAACCGTCTGGGCGGCGACGACTTTGATGAGTGCGTCATGAAGTGGATGGTTGCCGAGTTCAAGCGCACCGACGGCGTGGATTTGACCGGCGATAAAGTCGCCATGCAGCGGCTGAAGGAAGCCGCCGAAAAGGCCAAGATTGAGCTTTCCGGCGTCACCTCCTCCAACATCAACCTCCCCTATATCACCGCCGATGCCAACGGCCCCAAGCATTTGGACATGACCCTGACCCGGGCGAAGTTCAACGAGCTGACAGGCCATCTGGTGGAGGCCACCATGGGCCCCGTGCGCCAGGCCATGAACGACGCGGGACTCAAGCCCGCCGATTTGCACAAGGTCCTGCTGGTGGGCGGCTCCAGCCGGATTCCCTCCGTCCAGGACGCGGTGAAGTCCTTCACCGGCAACGAGCCCTTTAAGGGCATCAACCCCGATGAGTGCGTGGCCGTGGGCGCAGCCCTCCAGGCCGGCGTTCTCACCGGCGACGTGAAGGGTCTGCTGCTGCTGGACGTGACCCCCCTGTCTCTGGGCATTGAGACCATGGGCGGCGTGTGCACCAAGCTCATCGACCGCAACACCACCATCCCCGTAAAAAAGAGCCAGATTTTCTCCACCGCCGCCGACAATCAGACCTCTGTGGAGGTCAATGTACTGCAGGGCGAGCGGGAGATGGCCGCCGCCAACAAGTCCCTGGGCCGCTTCCATTTGGACGGCATCGCCATGGCCCGCCGGGGCGTGCCCCAGATCGAGGTGACCTTCGACATTGATGCCAACGGCATTGTCAACGTCTCCGCCAAGGATTTGGGCACCGGCAAGGAACAGCACGTCACCATCACCTCCTCCACCAATATGTCCAAGGAGGACATTGAGGCCGCCGTCAAGGCCGCCGAGCAGTATGCCTCCGAGGATAAGCAGCTCAAAGACGAGGTGGAAACCCGCAACCAGGCCGACCAGATGGTCTACCAGACGGAAAAGACCCTGGGCGAAATGGGCGACAAAATCCCCGCCGACGACAAAACCAAGGTCCAGGCCGGTTTGGATAAGCTCAAGGAAGTGCTCAAGGGCACAGACACCCCCGCCATCAAGGCGGCGACAGAGGAGCTGACCCAGGCGTTCTACGCCGTCAGCGAGAAGCTCTATCAGCAGGCCGCGCCCCAGCAGGGCGATGCCGGTGCCGGCGCACCCGGCGGCGACGCGGGTGCCCAGCAGGGCGAGTACTACGACGCAGACTATAAAGTGGTAGACGAGGACGACCAGAAGAAATAAAATCAATACTTCTTTGCGGGGCCGTTTTTAAACGGCTCCGCAAAACCCATCTTATTACCCGGCCCGCAGCCTTTTACGGCGGGCGCGGGACGGAGAGGAGCAGCAGGGGAGCGGGAGGCTTTTTCGGCGCGGGCCGAAGGCCCTTCCACGCGACCCCTGCGACGAGGAATGGCAGAACAAAAACGTGATTTTTATGAGGTCCTGGGCATCTCCCGGGGGGCCTCGGACGACGAGATTAAAAAAGCCTACCGCAAGCTGGCCAAGGAGAATCACCCGGACCTGAATCCCGGCAACAAGGCGGCAGAGGCAAAATTTAAGGAGATTGGCGAGGCCTACGCCATTCTCTCCGACCCGGACAAAAAGGCCCGGTACGACCAGTACGGCCACGCCGGCGTGGACCCCAACTTCGGCGCAGGCGGCGGCTTTGGCGGCGACGGGTTCGACTTTGGCGATTTAGGCGATTTATTCGGCAGCTTCTTCGGGGGCGGCGGCGGCTTTGGCGGCGGACGGCGGGCGAATCCCAACGCCCCCCAGCGGGGCGAGAGCATCCGGCAAAGCATCGCCATCAGCTTTGAAGAGGCCGCCTTCGGCTGCGAAAAGGAAGTCACCGTGGACCGCACGGAGCCTTGCGACAGCTGCCACGGCAGCGGCTGTGCCGCCGGGACCACGCCGGAAATCTGCCCCGACTGCCACGGCAGCGGCCAGGTGCAGGTCCGGCGGCAAACCCCCATGGGCACCTTCGCCACCGCCGCCCCCTGCCAAAAGTGCGGCGGCAAGGGCAAAATCATCCACCAGCCCTGCGGGGACTGCCACGGCGCGGGAACCCTGCGGCGGCGCAAAACCATTCAAGCCAGCATCCCCGCCGGAATTGACAACGGCCAGGCCATCTCCATCCGGGGCCAGGGCCACGCGGGGAAAAACGGCGGTCCCGCCGGCGATTTGCTCATCAGCGTCACCGTCCGGCCCCACGAGCTGTTTCGCCGGGAGGGGACGTCGGTGCTGTGCGAAGCGCCCATCACCTTCTATCAGGCAGTGATGGGGGCGGAGCTGGAAATTCCCACCATTGACGGCAAGGTCAAATACGACCTGCCCGAGGGGACCCAGAGCGGCACCACCTTCCGCCTCAAGGGCAAGGGCATTCCCTCCCTCAACGGCCGGGGCCGGGGGGACCAGTACGTCACCGTATTTATCGAAACCCCCCGCAACCTGAATAAGGAGCAAAAGGAAGCCCTGCGCAAGTTCGGCGAAACCCTGGGGGACGGCAACTACGAGGAGCGGAAGAAATTTTTCAAAAAATCCAAAAAATGACCGCGCCTCGGCGCGGGGAGGCAACTATGTACCTAGCCGATGTCCACACCCACTCCCGCATCTCCCCGGACGCCAGCCACTCCATGACGGAGATGGCGGCGGCGGCGGTGGCGGCGGGACTGGATGAACTGTGCTTTACCGACCATGTGGAGCCCATTCGCTGGGGCAGCGTGCAGCCGTTGGAGGACTATGATTGGTCCCCCATGGCCCGGGAATTTGCCGCCGCCCAAGGGGTTTGGGGCAAAGAAATCCGCCTGCGCTTCGGCGTGGAGCTGGGGGACGCGCCCTGGGGCTTTGCCCTGAGCGAGCAATTTTTGCGGCAGGCGCCCAGCCTGGATTTTGTCATCGGCTCCATCCACGCCCTCTCCCCCCGCTTTCAGGGGCAGGACCTCTATTATTTCGACCCCAAGGACGAGCAGGCGGCCCGGGTGGGCCTGGGGGACTATTTGGAGCAGGTGCAAAAGCTGGCGGACTGGGGTCACTTTGACGTGCTGGGCCACCTGACGGTGCCTTTGCGCTATCTCAATGAAAACCGGGGCTTTCACCTGACACTGGACGGCTTTGAGCCCCAGGTGGACCGCATTTTGCGCACCCTGATCGCCAACGGCTGCGGCATTGAGCTAAACACCAACCGGGGCAACACGCCCCTGCCGGACGCGCCGTTTTTGCGGCAATACCGGGCCTTGGGCGGGGAGATCATCACCCTGGGCAGCGATGCCCACAGCCCGGAATTTGTGGGCTGTGCCATGGAGGCCTGTCAGGCCCTGCTGCGGGAGTGCGGCTTCACCAAATTTTGCACCTTTACCCAGCGGCAGCCCGTCTGGCACCCACTTTGAGTTGCATTTTTCATTTTTTCGGAGTAAACTACCCATATAAACTATAAATTGCAGGGAGATTTTTATCATGAAAATTGCGTTGGGCTGTGACCACGGCGGATACGC
>JAVVPH010000193.1:0-3745 GCA_036655835.1 Oscillibacter sp. | reverse complement strand
CCCGGCTTGGTGGCACTGTGCGAAAAATTGCAGGCCCGGGGCTATGTGCTGGCCCTGGCCTCCTCCAAGCCGGAGGAGCTGTGCGTGGCCATCTGCCAGCGCTTTGGCTTCACGCCCTCCCTGCGGGTGCTGGTGGGCAGTCCCCCGGTGGGGGATTGGAGCAAGACCGACGTGATTCGGGAGACGTTCCGCCGCCTGGGATTGCAGGAGAGCGACAAGCCCTCCGTGCTGATGGTGGGGGACCGGAAATTTGACGTGCTGGGCGCAAGGGACTGCGGCATCGACTGCGTGGGCGTGGAATTTTTTGGATACGCCGCAGAGGGCGAATTGGCGGAGGCCGGAGCGGTGGCGGTGGTGCAAACCGCCCAAGAGCTGGAGACGTTCATCCTCAGCCACTGAACATGAAACGGAGAAGCCCCGGGTCCCCAAAGCGCTGCTTTCAGGATCTGGGGCTTTTTCTATCTGACTGCCCGTGATGACAGCGGGCGGCACTTATGCGTTTTTCGTCTGCTTTGCATGCTCCGAAAGGGTCTGGCCGGGGAGGGTGAGGTCGGCGTTCAGGGCCGGGTCAATGGGCACCGCCAGATACATGTTGTTGCCGTAAATATAGGCCCCTGCGGTCACCCCCACGGCCTGTCCGTAACTGTTCAGCAGCGCGCCGCCGCTGCTGCCCTGGGAGATGTCGGCGGTGTTCATGATGCAGGGAAGCTGATAGCGCTCCACCACCCGGCTGGGAGAGCTGACCACGCCGGAGGAAATCGCCAGGCCCAAGCCCAGGGGATTGCCCAGGGTGTACACCGTGTCGCCGCTGCGGAGAGTGGAGGAGGAGGCGGTTTCCAGATAGGGGAACACGCTGACGGTTTTGTGGTCCAGAGAGGTTTTGGAGAGCTGAATCACCGCAATATCAATGGCCTTGTCGGCGTAGATAATTTTTTCCACCTCGTACTTCCGGCCGTTTTCCAGGGTGGCCACGGCCCGGATGCTATCCGGCAGGGCGTGGTAATTGGTGACGGCCAGGCCGTCCGGGGTGATGAAAAAGCCGCTGGCGCTGGCGGAGGGCTCCTCCGCGTCAATGGCAAGTTGACTGTCGTACATGCTCAGGCAAAAAACGGCGGCGGACAGCCGGTCCGACACCTGCCGGGCGGTCAATTCCTGTGTCAGCAGTCCCAAGGCGTTGGCGGTGGAGCGGCGCACCGTGCCGGTGGAAATCAGGCGGTCAATCACCCGCTCGTGACTGCCCTTGTAGCAAAAGTTCAGGGCACCGGCGGAGATGGCGCAGAGGTCGCCCCGGGTCAGGCCGCCGGTGTAGTCGATGCTGATCAGTCCCATGTGCCGGGCAAAGGCGGCGGCCTCCGACGGGAGAAAATCGCCTTTTTCGTCGCTGTATCCCAGCATCCGCAGTAAAAACGTACAAAACGCGTCGGCGGTGACGGTCTGGTTCGGGTCAAAGCGGTTGGGCGCGGTGCCGCTGACCCAGCCTTGGTGGGCGGCGTAGTTCATCTCGGTTTGTAGCCAGGGCGGCACATCGTAAAACCCGGAGATCCAGCGGTCGGCCTGGGCCGCGGTTTCTCCGGCGGAGAGCCGCACCGTCATGACCACGGCCTGGGCCCGGGTGGCGGGGGCGGTGAGGGGTAAATCAGCGGTGACAAGGCCCAGGGTGGAGAGGGTGTCCGCCGCCCGGGTTTCCTCACCGGCCAGGGCCAGCGCGGCGGGCATTGTGCCCAGGAAGAGGGTCAATACGCAGAGAAATGCGAGAATTCTTTTTTTCATGGAAGTACCTCCAAGGAAATTTCAATTGGTTTGTGGCCCTTATTCTAGCACCGTACTATGAATTTTGCAAGGGCGGCGGCAGGTGCGTATGGACAGATTGAATAAAAACTGCTACAATATTTTTCTATAACATTTTAGGAAAAACGAAAGGAATCACACACAATGGCACAGAAAATTGCGGAAAATCTTTGGCGTCTGGACATTCCTCTGGTGGGAAGTCCACTGAAAAATTTGAATAGCTACCTGATTTTGGGGGAGCGAAATCTCCTGATTGACACCGGATTTCGCCAGGAGCCTTGCCGGGAGGCCATGGAGCGCCAGCTTTTGGAGCTGGGCGTGGACCGGGACCGGACGGATATTTTCCTCACCCATCTCCACAGCGACCACGCGGGGCTGTCCACCGACTTGATTCGCCCCGGCTGCGACATTTTTATGAGCACCGTGGATGGAAAGGCCATGCAGCAAAAGCAGGTGGATGACTCCTGGAGAGACACGGGCAAGAGCTATCTGGCCAACGGTTTTTCTGAGGAGGAGATGGCGGATATGTGGGGCACCAACCCCGCCAAAACCGCCGCGCCCCTGCCCTACGACCACTATGTGCTGCTCTCCGACGGTGATACACTGGAATACGGCGGGTGGAAGCTGCGCTGTGTGGAGACGCCGGGCCACACGCCGGGGCATATGTGCCTGTACGACGCGGAGCGCAAGGCGCTGTTTTCCGGGGACCATATTCTCTTCCACATCACGCCCAACATCTGCCGTTGGGAGGCCATGCCCGACGCGCTGGGAAGCTATTTGGAGAGCCTGCAAACCGTCCGCGCCCTGCCGGTGGAGCTGCTGTTTCCCGCCCATCGGGAGGAGACGGGCAACTTGCAGCAGCGGGTGGACGAGCTGCTGGCCCATCACAAACGCCGGATTGCGGAGGCGTTGCGGGTGGTGGGGGAAAACCCGGGGCAAACCGCCTATTCCCTGGCGGGAAAAATGACGTGGAGCATCCGCAGCCGCAATTGGGCGGAATTTCCCCTGGTGCAGAAATTTTTTGCCGTGGGGGAGACACTGGCCCACTTGGATTATTTGGCGGTGCGGGGTCAGGTGCGTCAGGAGACGCTGGACGAAAAAAGCGTCTACGTGACCACATAATATCCCCAAAATCAATGGGCGGGATATAGCAGGAATATAGAATGGACGCCCTATTTGCGGCCGCGCCCGCTGCCATGCAGCGCATGGCAAATAAAACCGCAAGGTTTTCATTGAACAGTCGTATAAAAGGAGAAAACACACATGGATGTACAGGAAATTTTATCCAAGGTAGACCACACCCTCTTGGCCCCCACCGCCACCTGGGCGGACATTCGCGCCCTGTGTGACGAGGGGATGCAATACGGCTGCGCCAGCGTGTGTATCCCCGCCAGCTTTGTGCGCCAGGCGGCGGAATACGTGGCGGGGAAGCTGCCGATTTGTACGGTGGTGGGGTTCCCCAACGGATACGATACCACCGCCGCCAAGTGCTTTATGGCGGCGGATGCCGTGGAAAACGGCGCGGCGGAGGTGGATATGGTGATCCACCTGGGCTGGGTGAAGGAGCAGAGGTGGGACGCGGTTCTCGCGGAAATCAAAGCCGTCAAGGCCGCCTGCGACGGAAAAATTTTGAAGGTCATCATCGAGGCCTGCCTGCTGACGGATTCGGAAAAAATCAAGCTCTGCCAGTTGGTCACGGCCTCCGGCGCGGAGTTTATCAAGACCTCCACCGGCTTTTCCACCGGCGGCGCCACCCGGGCGGACGTGGCCCTGTTCAAACAGCATGTGGGTCCCGGGGTGCGCATCAAGGCCGCCGGGGGCATCAGCGGCCTAGAGGACGCGGAGGCGTTTCTGGCCCTGGGGGCGGATCGTCTGGGGACGTCCCGGGTGGTGAAGGCCGTCAAGGCCCTGAAATAAGAGAAGCCGCTTTCCCCCGTGAAAGTGGTTCGCCTGACCC
>JAVVPH010000192.1:0-3750 GCA_036655835.1 Oscillibacter sp. | reverse complement strand
CGAAAAACAGAAATAAGCGCCGCCCTGCTGACCCAATCGGTCGGCAGGGCGGCGTTGGTTTTATCTATGTATCGGGCGTTTTCCCCGCAAAAAATCAGGGGTTCCCACTTTTCAAAATTTTGAAAAAATCGGCCGATTATACCAGTCCCTGGGACAACATGACCTTCGCCACCTTTTGGAAGCCCGCCACATTGGCACCCACCACCAAATCGCCGGGAATGCCGCAGTCCACAGAGGCGTTGTAAACGCTGTGGAAGATGTTTACCATGATTTCCTGTAACTTGGTATCCACCTTTTCAAAGGTCCAGGCGAAGCGCATACTGTTCTGGGTCATCTCCAGTCCGCTGGTGGCCACGCCGCCGGCGTTGGCGGCCTTGGCCGGGGCAAAGAGCAGTCCGGCATCCTGGAAAATTTGAATGGCCTCGGGGCGGCAGGGCATATTGGCCCCCTCGGATACCGCCATGGCTCCGCCCTGGACAATTCGCTTGGCGGTTTCGCCGTCAATCTCGTTCTGGGTGGCGCAGGGCAGGGCCACGTCGCAGGGAATGGACCAAATGCCCCGGAAGCCCTCGGCGTAGCTGCTGCCCGGCACCTCCTGAGCGTAGGCGCTGATGCGGGCGCGGCGGCGGAGCTTCACGTCCTTGATCACGTCCAGCCGAATCCCGTTGGGGTCGTGGATGTAACCGCTGGAATCGCTGAGGGCCACCACCTTCGCGCCCAACTGGGTGGCCTTTTCGGCGGCAAAAATCGCCACGTTGCCGGAGCCGGAAATCACCACGGTTTTCCCCGCCAAATGGTCCTGGCGCATACACTTGAGCATTTCCTCCGTCAAATAGCACAGGCCGTAGCCCGTGGCCTCCGTTCGGGCCAGGGACCCGCCAAAGGCCAGCCCCTTGCCGGTGAGGACCCCCGCGTCGTAGCTGCCCCGAATGCGGCGGTATTGACCGAAGAGAAAGCCGATTTCCCGGGCGCCCACGCCGATGTCCCCTGCGGGCACGTCCACAAATTGGCCGATGTGGCGGTTCAGCTCGGTCATAAAGCTCTGACAAAAGCGCATGACCTCCCCGTCGCTCTTCCCCTTGGGGTCAAAATCCGCGCCGCCCTTGGCCCCGCCCATGGGCAGGCCCGTCAGGCTGTTTTTGAGAATTTGTTCAAAGCCCAAAAATTTCAGTACGGACAAATTCACCGTGGGATGAAACCGCAGACCGCCCTTGTAGGGGCCGATGGCGGAGTTGAATTGGACGCGGTAGCCCCGATTGACCTGCACCCGGCCCGCGTCGTCAAACCAGGGCACCCGAAAGCTGATGGTGCGCTCCGGCTCCACAAAGGTTTCAATAATGCCCTGCTGCTCATACTCGGGATGCTGGTCCACCAGAAAGTCCAAGCTCTCCAGCACCTCCAGCACCGCCTGGTGAAATTCCTTCTGGTCCGGATCCCGTGTTACCACTTGGGTGTACACCCGCTGTAGATAGTCACTGTTCAACATACCGCTCTCCCTCTTTCCCTTTGACCCTTTAACGCAGTAAATATAATATAGAATAGGATACTCGAAAACAAATGTCCGCACAAGATGGAAATTTCCTAAAATTGTTCCCCCACACTGCCTGTGTTTTCTCGCATATGTGACAAAGAAAACGGCCCTGCTGTTCATTGGCGCACAGCAGAGCCATTTTTGTGCGCGAAAGCAAAGAAAATCCCGCTTACTCCGCCGCCATGGCGTGGCGCAGCTTGTTGGTGACGGCACCCTCAAAAATGCGGGTGGAGTGGCCGTGAAGCGTCTCCAAACCTGCGGCGGCCATGGTGCAGGACACGTTGCCGCCCATGGACAGATCCATGTCCAAAATGAATTTCACCTCGGGGTCCTCCGGGGCGTCTGCCGCGCTGGTTTTCACCCGGCCCGGTCCGGCGTGGATTTTCGCCTGACAGCTGGAATCCAGCTTGAACAGCAAATCCGTGGCGCAGTTGAGAAAATTCTCCTCAAATACGTCCGCCTCGCCCAGCGGGCCGATGTAGGACGGCGCGAACAGCTCCGCCCATTTTGCGCCCTTGAGACCCAGGGTTTCCCGGGAAAAGATGTTTACATAACGCAAACCCACCCGCTCAAAATAGGCGGGCTTGTAAAGCCGGATAAACGCCGCCAGGGGCTTGTCCAGTTGGCGGGCGAAGTCCTCCCAGCCGGGATAGTGGAGGGTGGAGAGGGCGATGAAATTCTGGGTTAAATTCAGCTTCCACTGCCCGTCGGCGGAGAGAAAATTGTAGTTGGTGACGGGGGGCTGCTGCTCCACCTGGGGATTGGGCGTGCCCAGGCCGGTGACCTTGGGGGCGGAAAGGTCCTGCCGCCGGGCGTATTGGGGAAAATCGGCCCGAATGGCCTCCTGAAAATCGGCAGGCTCCGTGTTGTTGATGTGCAAAATGGCGGGAAACCGAAGCTGGCAGATGACCTCGTGGGCCGGTGCGTTGCGGTAATGGCTTCGGGGTGAACTGGAAAATAGCATGGCGGACGCTCCTTTACGCTTGTGTTTTGCCGTCCAATAGGGCCTGTGTTGCCCTAAATGCAGCGTTGCATGGACCGGATGAACCTATTTTAGTCCCCTGCCCGGGGAAAGTCAATCCACGGCAGCCGTGCCGGAGAAAACCGCCCTGTGGACCGGCGTCAGGCCAGCTTTTCCCGGAGCCGCCGGGCAATGGCCTCCAAAAATTCCAGAGAATTGACCTCGGTGGCGGAAAAGCCCTCGTCCACCAGGCCCACCAAATCCCGGGTCATGATGCCGCTGTTCAGCGTCTCCAAGGCCGCGTCCTCCATGGCCTTGCCAAAGGCCGTCAATTCCGGCAATTGGTCCAGCTCCCCCCGGCGTTTCAGCGCGCCGCTCCAGGCAAACAGCGTGGCCATGGGGTTGGTGGAGGGGGTTTTGCCCTGCAAATATTGGTAGTAATGCCGGGTCACCGTGCCGTGGGAGGCCTCAAATTCCATGGTCCCGTCGGGGGACACCAGCACGGAGGTCATCATGGCCAGGGACCCGAAGGCCGTGGCAATCATGTCGCTCATCACGTCACCGTCGTAATTTTTCAGCGCCCAGATAAATCCGCCCTTGGAGCGGATGCACCGGGCCACCGCGTCGTCGATGAGGGTGTAAAAATACGTCAGGCCGGCGGCCTCCAATTTGCTCTGATAGGTCTGGGCGTATTCCTCCTCGAAAATGCGCTTAAACTCGCCGTCGTAGACCTTGGAAATGGTGTCCTTGCAGGAAAACCACAAATCCTGTCGGCTGTCCAGCGCGTATTGAAAGCAGGAGCGGGCAAAGGCCCGGATGCTCTCCTGGGTGTTGTGTTGGCCCTGCCACACGGCGGGACCGTGTACAGACTGCACTGTTAAGGACTTTTCCTTGCCACTCTCTCCCTTGAATGTCAGGGTGCAGGTCCCCGGCTCGTCGGTGGTCATGTCCACCGCCTTGTACATATCGCCGTAGGCGTGGCGGGCAATGGTGATGGGTGCCTCCCAATTTCGTACCACCGGGTGAATACAAGGCAGCACAATGGGTGCGCGGAATGCCGTGCCGTCCAAAACAGCCCGGATGGTGCCGTTGGGGGACTTCCACATCTCCGTGAGCTGGGGATATTCCTCCATGCGCTGTTTGTTCGGCGTAATGGTTGCGCATTTTACGGCAACTCCCAGACGCTTGGTGGCAAGGGCGGCATCCATGGTCACCTGGTCGTGAGTCTCGTTGCGGTGCAGCAGGCCCAAATCGTAGT
>JAVVPH010000191.1:0-3763 GCA_036655835.1 Oscillibacter sp. | reverse complement strand
TGGAAGAGCTGATGCCCCCCGGCGTGTCCGGGGAATCCGCTCTGCTGTTCCCCGCGGCGGTGGGAGCCACACTGCAATCGGACGGGAGGTGAGGAAGATGGCCAATAACAAATATCCCGTCAAACAGGACCTAAACCTGGCCCAGCGAGAACGCTGCACCAAAAATTTGCGGAGCGTCCTGCTCACCGCCCTAGTGCTGGCTGTTGGTATCGGCCTCTTCTGCAAATTTGCCGTGGTGGATCGCCTTCGCGCCCTGAGCGAGGCCCAGGCCGCCGCCGTGCAGACCGAGCAGCTGCTGACCCAAGTCCGCGCCGTCACAGCGGACTATGACCAAGTGCTCAAGGAGTACCAGGGCTATGCCCTCTCCCAGGCCGCCATGGGCGGCAAGGCCGATGCCGTGGACTGCCTGAATCTCATCGAGGCGGAGCTGCTGAAAAAATCCCAAGTCTCCCAATTTACCGTGGCGGACAGCCTGATTTCCGTGGAGCTGTCCGGTGTCACCCTGCAACAAGTCTCCGGGATTTACGCCGGGCTGATGGCCAGTGAATTGGTGGAAAATGTCCAGGTGTTCACCGCCGCCAATACCACCGGCGACCCCAAGGTCTCCGCCGCCATCACCATCCAATTGCACACGGCGGAGGTCCCGGAAGTCCCGGGAACGGAAGAGGAGGCTGCGTCATGAATCGAGCGTTTACCCAGCGCGAAAAAGCGCTGTTGCTGTGCCTGACCGTGATTTTGCTGGTGGTGGGCTACTTCAAATTGTTTGCCGAGCCGATACAGGCCGGCATCCTCAATGCCCGGGAGCAGTCGGAAATTGCCGCCGCGGATTTGATGGTGGAGCAGGTGCGCCTGACCCAGCAGCAGACCATGCAGACCGAGCTGGATGCCCTCACCGCCCAGGGCGTGGAGCAAACCGCCTCCCTGCCGGTTTACGACAATGTGGAAAATGTCATGCTCCAATTGGACACCATTCTCAGTGCCACCAAGGAGTACAGCCTGCAATTTGACCCGCTGGTGTTTGGGGAGGATTTGATTTCCCGCCCCATCCACCTGACCTTCGTCGCCCAAAATTACGCCGCCGCCCGGGCGGTGCTGAACGATTTGTACCACTGCTGGTACCGTTGCTCTCTGGACGCGCTGACGTTGTCCTCCGAGAAAAATATCGCCCGAGATGCCCTCGTCTCCGTAGATGTCACCCTGACCTTCTACGAGGCCTACGAATAAAGAAAAAGCCCCCGCATTCTCGTTTTGAGCCGCCAAAAAGCTCCCCGAAAAAATTCGGGGAGCTTTTAGTTATGCAAATTTGATTATGCGTCGAACAGTCCCAAAATCACGATGCCCGCCACCACCGTGGCAATGGCCGTGTAATGCCGGACGGACAGCTTTTCCTTCAGAAAAATCCGGCCCCACAGCACGGAGGCCACGCAGTAGGCGGAGATAATGGGGGCCGCCATCATCACGTGGGCCTCGTCGCCGATGGCATAGATGTAGGCGAATTGCCCCGCCGTCTCGCATAGCGCACCCAGATATTTGGGACCCTCGGCCTTGGGGACCAGCGGACTTTTTCGAATCAGCACCACGTACACAAAGCAGGCCACCGCGCAGATGAAAAAGGTCAGCTCATAGGCCACGTTGGCGGAGTCCTCGTTGAGCTTGCGCAGCACCAGGGAGTCCGCGAAGGTCCCCAGCGCGTCCAGAAAGCAGTAGAGGATGGGCAGGGCCAACGCCATGGCGGACTTGGAGTATTTGAAGTTGGAGGCTTTCTGTCGGGCGGCCCGCAGGCTCTCGTCCTCCCGGGCCTCCACAATGCCAAGCCCCACCACGCCGATGCAAACCAGTGCCACCGCCACCAGCTGCCAGTTGTTCACCTCGCCCCGGCCGGCGGTGATGAGAATCAGCACCGCCACCAGTGCCCCGGAGGAGTTGCAGATGGGGGAGGAGATAGACAGCTCAATGTACCGCAGTCCCACATAGCCCAGTGTCATGGACAGAATGTACAAAATGGAGACAGGCAGGTAGGTCAGTAGGATGGCGAGAGAAATTTCCGCCCCGCCGATGAAAATTTCATAGGCCGCGTGCAGCCCCATCACGGTGCCCACCGCCATCACCATTTTTAGATGCCCGTATTTGTCCCGACTGTCCCGGCAGCCGATTTTGGAGAACAGGTCAGAACCGCTCCAGCAGAGCAGGGTAATCAAAGAAAGCCAAAACCACATAAAATGAAGCTCCTAAAAACACAAATTTTTAAATTAACCCAGAGTGACCAAGTCCCCGTCCACCAGCTTTTGCAGGGACATTAAAATCCCCAGCTTCGCGTGGTACCAGGTCAGTCCGCCCTGAAAATACACGGCGTAGGGCGGGCGGATGGGTCCGTCGGCGGACAGCTCGATGGAGCTGCCCTGGACAAAGGCCCCCGCCGCCATCACCACGTTGGAGTCGTAGCCCGGCATGGGCCAAGGCTCCGGGGTGACGTAGCTGTCCACCGGCGCGGCGGCTTGAATCCCCCGGCAAAAGGCCAGCATAGCCGCCTCGCTGCCCAGGGTCACTGCCTGAATGATGTCGTGGCGGTCCTCCGAGGCGTTGGGCACGCAGGCAAAGCCCAGCTTTTCGTAGAGATTGGCGGCAAATACCGCCCCCTTCAATGCGCTGGCCACCACCGTGGGCGCCAAAAACAGGCCCTGATAAAAAGCGGGAAGCAGCCCCAAATTCGCGCCCACCTCCTGGCCCAGGCCCGGAGCGGAAAGGCGATAGGCGCAGCGGTCCACGCAGTCCTGGGTGCCGCAGATGTACCCGCCGATGGGAGCAAGGCCGCCGCCGGGGTTTTTAATCAAACTGCCCACCACCATGTCCGCCCCCAGATCCGACGGCTCAATCACTTCCACAAATTCGCCGTAGCAGTTGTCCACCATGCACTTCACCTCCGGCTTCACGCCCTTGCAAAAGGCAATCAGCTCCCCAATCTGTTGGGAGGAGAAGGACGGCCGGGTGGCGTAGCCCTTGGAGCGCTGGATGGTAATGAGCTTGGTGCGGGGGCCGATGGCGGCGCGGATGCCGTCGTAGTCAAACCCGCCTGCCGCCGTCAAATCCACCTGGGCGTAAGTCACGCCGTATTCCCGCAGGGAGCACTTGCTCTCCCGAATACCGATGACCTCCTCCAGTGTGTCGTAGGGCCGCCCCACCGGGGAGAGCAGCTCATCCCCCGGCAGCAAATTGGCGGACAGTGCCACCGCCAGCGCGTGGGTGCCGCAGGTGATTTGGGGCCGCACCAGAGCCGCCTCGGTGTGAAACACGTCGGCGTAAACCCGCTCCAAATTGTCCCGCCCGTCGTCGTCGTAGCCGTAGCCGGTGGTGGCGGCAAAATGGGTGGCGTTCACCCGATTTTTCTGCATGGCGGAGAGCACCTTGCCCTGGTTGTACTCCGCGATTTGGTCAATGCCGTCAAACCGCTCCCGCAGTCCGCCCAGCACGCGTTCGCCGTATTCGTAAACCGCCGGGCTGATGCCCAGCTGCTGATACATATTCATAATTTCCATGTTGTTCAGTCCTTTTTTCCTAGAATTTGATTGGCAATGTCGCTTAAAATCTCCGGCTTGGTCACAATCAGACCCCGCTCCTCGTCTCCCAGAATCAGCAGGGTGTCCCCCGGTGAGATGTCAAAAAAACTGCGGGCCTCCTTGGGAATGACAATCTGTCCCCGCTCACCGACCTTCGCGGTGCCGAAGATGTGGTTTCCCTTGGGCTGGCCCAGAATATGCTTGCCTCG
>JAVVPH010000190.1:0-3776 GCA_036655835.1 Oscillibacter sp. | reverse complement strand
ACAGAGCAGGTTTGGAAAATGGATTGAAATGAAGAAAGCCCCGCGAAACGAGGGCTGCGCTTGTGCGCAGACCCAAGATTTCGCGGGGCTTTCCATTATTTACGTTGAAGAACGGGGACCGCTGTTACTGCACCAGATATTTGCGGACCAGCACCTGCAGCAGTTCGTCCCGGTCAATCTTGCGAATGAGGGTCCGGGCGTTGTTGTGGTTGGTGATATAGGTGGGGTCCTCGGAGAGAATGTAGCCTACAATCTGGTTGATGGGATTGTAGCCCTTTTCCTCCAATGCCTGATAGACCGTGGTAAGAATTTGGTGGATTTCCGCATCCTTTTCCATGGCAATACTAAATTTTCGAGTAAAATCGTCCATACAGACACCACCCTTCTCACGGCTTGTCGCTCTAAAATTCCTCCTTAGTATACTCGCTTTTTTTAAAACTGTAAAGCGTTTTGAGGGGAATTACAAAAATATCACAGAACAGCGGGGACAGACCGGGAGGAGGAGACGGCCCGCCCCGCCCGGTTCTCAAATCGGGCGGGGCGAGGCTCAGCGCAGCGCGGCGTGCAGCTCTGCTTTCAGCAGCTCCAAAATACTGGATACGTCCGCGTCGGCCTCCTCGGCGGTGAGGCTGCGGTCGTCGGAGCGAAGCAGCAGGTTGAACGCCACGCTCTTTTTATCCTCCGGCACGCCGGGGCCGGTATAGATGTCAAACAGGGAGACGCCCTTCAGCAGGCCCTTGGCACCCCGGCGGATGCAATCCTCCAACGCGGCCACGGTGACGGCCTTGTCGCAGAGGACGGCAATGTCCCGGGTGACGGCGGGGAAGCGGGGCAGGGGGTGATAGATGGGGGCCGCGTCCACGCTGGCGTAGAGGGCGGCAAAGTCCAGCTCGGCGGCGTACAGCGCGGTATCCACGTCGTAATGCTCTGCCACGGCGGGATGCACCTGGCCCAAAACGCCCAACAGGCGGTCACCGCAATAGACCTTGGCACAGCGGCCGGCGTGGTAGGAGGGATTTTCCGTCTCCGCCACGTAGCGCGGATTTGTAATCCGCAGGCCCGCCAGCACGGTTTCCACCGCGCCCTTGAGGGCGAAGAAATCCATCTCGTCGCCGTAAGCGCCCAAGGACAGGACCTTGGGCTCCTCCGCCAGACCGTCCGCCTTTTGGAAATAGGTCCGGCCCAGCTCGTAGAGCTTGGCGGCCTTGTTGCGGAAATGGTAGTTCCGAGAGAGAATTTCCAGCAGGGAGGGCAGGGTGGTGGTGCGCATGATGGAGGTATCCTCGCCCAGAGGATTCAAAATTTTCAGGGAATTGCGGAGAGCGGAATCGGCGGGGAGATTGATTTTATCGTAATAGGTGGGGCTGATGAAGGAATAGGTGATGATTTCGTCATAGCCCACGGTGCGGCACAGCGCACCCACGGAATTTTCCACCAATTGAAGGGGGGAATAGCCGCCCCGGACCGTTTCGCCCCGCATGAGGGTGGTGGGGATTTGGTTATACCCGTAAAACCGGGCGACCTCCTCGGCGATGTCGGCATTGTGCTCCACATCCGCCCGCCAGGAGGGGACGGTGATGACGTCGCCGTCCAACTGGAAGTCCAGGGACAGGAGAATGCGGCGCATCTCCGTCTCCGGCACGTCGGTGCCCAGAAGGGCGTTGATTTTCTTCGGCTCCAGCTTTACGGTGGTGGGATTGGCGTCCTTGGCAATGACATCCATCACGCCGTCTATCACCTCGCCGGCACCCAGCAGCTCCACCAATTCGCAGGCGCGTTGGACGGCCTTCATGGTGTTCATGGGGTCCAGACCCTTTTCGTAGCGGGCGGAGGCATCCGTGCGCATACCCAGGGCTGTGGCGGTGCGGCGAATGGAAGCACCGTTGAAGTTGGCGGATTCAAAGAGGACCATGCCGGTGTCCCCCAGAATTTCGGAGTTGGCACCGCCCATCACGCCGGCCACGCAGACCGGGCGCTGGGCATCGCAGATGCAGAGCATACTGGGGGTCAGCGTCCGCTGGTTGCCGTCCAGAGTTTGAATCGTCTCCCCCTCGCGGGCGGTGCGGACAATGATTTTGCCCCCCTCCACGCAGGAGAAATCGAAGGCGTGCATGGGCTGGCCGTATTCCAGCATGACATAGTTGGTGATATCCACAATGTTGTTGATGGGGCGGACGCCGGAGTTGCGCAGCCGCTCCCGCATCCAGGCGGGGGAGGGGGCAATTTTGACGTTTTTCACCATCCGGGCGGTATACCGGGGGCAGAGGTCACCGTTTTCAATCTCAATATCCAGAGAATCCGCGATGCTGCCGCCACAGCCCTGAATCACGGGGGTGTGCAGGCGCAGTTCCTTGCCGAAGGTGGCGGCGGCCTCCCGGGCCAGGCCGATGACGCTGAGGCAGTCAGGCCGGTTGGGGGTGATTTCAAACTCCACCACATGGTCGTCCAGGCCCAGAAGAGGGACAATGTCCTGGCCCAAAACCAGTTTGCTCCGCAGATCGGGGTCGGAGCTGAGGACGAAAATGCCCTCCTCAATGGCGGTGGGGAAGTCGTGGACGGCGGTGAAGCCCAGTTCCTTTAAGGAGCAGAGCATACCGTTGCTGTCCACGCCCCGGAGCTTTCCGGCGGTGATATGGACGCCGCCGGGCAAATCGGAGTTGTCCAGCGCGGTGGGGACCACGTCGCCCACCTGCAAATTTTGCGCGCCGGTGACGATTTGGAGGGGGGCGGCGGCACCGATATCCATCTGGCAGATGAACATATGGTCGGAGTCGGGATGCTTTTCCATGGCGGCCACTCGGCCCACCACCACGTTTTTAATTTCACTGCCCAGAACCTCGGTGCCCTCCACCTTGGAGCCGGAGAGGGTCATCACCTCGGAAAAATCATGGTCGTTTTCATCAATTTGGACAAATTCGTTTAGCCATTTACGTGAGAGAATCATAGTTTGACCTCTCCTTTCTTAAAATTGTTCCAGGAAACGGATGTCGTTTTCAAAAATCAGCCGCAAATCGCTGATTTTGAACCGGCCCATGGCCAGACGCTCCAACCCCATGCCAAACGCCCAGCCGGAGTAAACATCCGGGTCAATGCCGCAGCCGGAGAGCACCTTGGGGTGGACCATGCCCGCGCCCAGAATCTCGATCCAGCCCTCGCCCTTACAGGTGGGGCAGCCTGCGCCGCCGCACTTGTGGCACTGCATATCCATCTCGCAGGAGGGCTCGGTGAAGGGGAAGTGATGGGGGCGGAAGCGGGTGACGGTGTTTTCGCCGTAGAGGGCGCGAATCACGGTGTTGAGCGTGCCCTTCAGGTCTGCCATCGTGATGCCGCGGTCGATGACCAGACCCTCCACCTGATGGAACATGGGCGAATGGGTGGCATCCACCTCATCCTTGCGGTAGACGCGGCCGGGGGCGATGACGCGAATCGGAAGCGGGCGGCTCTCCATGGCGCGCACCTGCATGGGGGAGGTCTGCGAGCGGAGGAGAATCTGGCTGTCCTCCGTAAAATAGAAGGTGTCGGACCAATCGCGGGAGGGGTGGCCCTCATCGGCGTTTAGCTTGGTGAAGTTGTAGTCCGCCTGCTCAATTTCGGGGCCATCCAGAATTTCAAAGCCCATGCCAATGAAGATTTCCTTGATTTCATCCAGCACCCGATACATGGGGTGCTTGTGCCCCACAGGGGCGGTTTTGCCGGGGACGGTCACATCCAGGGTCTCCTGCTTGAGACGGGCATTGAGGGCATGGCGCGAGAGCAGGGTCTCCTGCGCCTCAATG
>JAVVPH010000189.1:0-3793 GCA_036655835.1 Oscillibacter sp. | reverse complement strand
ATGTCTCCGCCCGTACCGTCTCCACCCATGCGCTGAACATCTTTGGCGATCATTCCGACGTCATGGCCTGCCGCCAGACCGGCTTTGCCATGCTGTGCGAAAATGACCCCCAGGAGGTTATGGATTTGTCTCCCGTGGCCCATTTGGCCGCCATTGAGGGCCGTGTCCCCTTCATCAACTTCTTCGACGGCTTCCGTACCTCCCACGAGATTCAGAAGGTCGCCGCTTGGGATTATGAGGATTTGAAGGAAATGTGCGATATGGACGCGGTGGACGCGTTCCGCAAGCACGCTTTGAACCCGGAGCGTCCCAATATGCGCGGTTCCCATGAGAACGGCGATATTTTCTTCCAGCATCGGGAGGCCTGCAACAGCTATTACGACGCCCTGCCCGCCACCATTGAAAAGTACATGGGCAAGGTCAACGAGAAGCTGGGCACCGATTATCAGCTCTTCAACTACTACGGCGCACCCGACGCGGACCGCGTGATCATCGCCATGGGCTCCATCTGCGACGTGGCGGAGGAGGTCATTGACTACATGACCGCCGCCGGCGAAAAGGTGGGCATGGTGAAGGTGCGGCTGTTCCGCCCCTTCTGCCCGGACAAGCTCTTAGCCGCCATCCCCGCCACTGCCAAGAAGCTGGCGGTGTTGGACCGCACCAAGGAGCCCGGCTCCCAGGGCGAGCCTTTGTACATGGACGTGATCACCGCCCTGCGCAACGCGGGCCGGAACGACGTGGTGGTCGCCGGCGGCCGGTATGGCCTGGGCTCTAAGGATACGCCGCCCTCCTCCGTGTTCGCGGTTTACAAGGAACTGGAGAAGGCCGCGCCCCAGCGGGAGTTCACCCTGGGCATCATCGACGATGTCACCCATCTCTCCCTGCCGGAGGTCCCCGCCCCCGTGGTTGCCCCCAAGGGCACCATCGAGTGCAAATTCTGGGGTCTGGGCGGCGACGGCACCGTGGGCGCCAACAAGAACTCCATCAAAATCATCGGTGACCACACCGACAAATTTGTCCAGGCGTACTTCCAGTACGACTCCAAGAAGACCGGCGGCGTGACCATCAGCCATCTGCGCTTTGGTGACAAGCCCATCAAGTCCTCTTACTATATCAACCAGGCCGACTTTGTGGCCTGCCACAACCCCTCTTACGTCATTAAGGGCTACAAAATGGTCAACGACGTGAAGCCCGGCGGTATCTTCATGATCAACTGCCAGTGGACTCCCGAGGAGCTGAACGAGCATATGCCCGCCGAGGCCAAGCGCTACATCGCCAAAAACCATGTGCGGCTGTATACCATCAACGCCATTGATTTGGCCATTGAAATCGGCATGGGCAAGCGGAACAACACCATTTTGCAGTCCGCGTTCTTCTCCCTGGCCAAGGTCATGCCCGAGGCGGAGGCCATCCAGTACATGAAGGATGCCGCCACCCATTCCTACCTGAAAAAGGGCCAGGACGTGGTGAATCAGAACCACAAGGCCATTGATTTGGGCACCACGGCCTATCAGGAAATTACCATTCCCGCCGACTGGGCCACCGCCCAGGACGCGCCCGACACCACCGTGCTGGCCGGTGCGCCCGCGCTGGTGGAGCAGGTCAAGACCATTTTGAATCCCATTGGCCGGATGGACGGCGACAGCCTGCCCGTCTCCGCCTTTGTCAAGCACGTGGACGGCCAGTTTGAGCTGGGCGCCGCCGCCTACGAAAAGCGCGGCGTGTCCGTGTCCGTCCCCACTTGGGACGCAAGCAAGTGCATCCAGTGCAACTCCTGCGCCTATGTCTGCCCCCATGCCACCATCCGTCCCTACGCGCTGACGGCTGAGGAGGCGAAAAACGCCCCCGCCGCCGCGAAGATTGTGGACATCAAGGCCGGCAAGGGCAAGGGTGTGTATCAATACACCATGGCCATCTCTCCGCTGGACTGCATGGGCTGCGGCGTTTGCGTGGGCGCGTGCCCGGTGAACGCGCTGACCATGGTTTCCCAGGAGGACGAAGCCGCACAGCAGGATGTGTTCAACTACTGCGTCGCGGAAGTGGCCGAGAAGAAGGATATGCAGGATATCACTGTCAAGGGCAGCCAGTTCATGCAGCCCATGCTGGAGTTCTCCGGCTCCTGCGCCGGCTGCGCCGAGACCAGCTATGCCCGTCTCGTGACCCAGCTCTTTGGCGACCATATGTATATCTCCAACGCCACGGGCTGCTCCTCCATCTGGGGCGGACCGGCCGCCACCTCTCCCTACTGCGTCAACAAGGACGGCCACGGCCCCGCCTGGTCCAACTCCCTGTTTGAGGATAACGCCGAGCACGGCCTGGGTATGTTCCTGGGCCAGAACGCCACCCGTGAGCGCTTGGCGGACAAGGTCCGCGAGCTTGCCGGTGTGACCACCAACGCCGCGAAAAAGGCCGCCTGCGAGGAATATCTCTCCACCATGGACGACTATGCCACCAACAAGGTCGCCGTGGAGAAGCTGGTTGCCGCGCTGAAGGCTGACGCGGATTGCCCCTACACCAAGGCCATTTTGGCGGACCAGGAATATCTCTGCAAGAAATCCATGTGGATTTTCGGCGGCGACGGCTGGGCCTACGATATCGGCTTTGGCGGCGTGGACCACGTCCTTGCCTCCGGCAACGATGTGAACATCTTCGTGTTCGATACCGAGGTGTACTCCAACACCGGCGGACAGGCCTCCAAGGCCTCCAACATCGGTCAGGTCGCCCAGTTCGCGGCTGCCGGTAAGGAGATCAAGAAGAAGTCTCTGGCTGAAATCGCCATGAGCTACGGCTACATTTATGTGGCCCAGGTGGCCATGGGTGCCAACGCCTCCCAGACCCTGAAGGCCATTGCCGAGGCAGAGGCCTATCACGGCCCCTCCCTCATCATCGGCTATTCTCCCTGCGAGATGCACAGCATCAAGGGCGGCATGATGAACTGCCAGAAGGAAATGAAGAAGGCAGTGGACTGCGGCTATTGGAACCTGTTCCGCTTCAATCCCGCCGCAAGCGGCAAGAAGTTTACCCTGGATTCCAAGGCGCCCGCCGGCGGATATCAGGAGTTCCTGATGAACGAGGCACGGTACAGCCGCCTCACCCGCGAGTTCCCGGAGCGTGCCACCAACCTGTTTGACCGCAACGAAGAGGCCGCCATGGCCCGTTACGACCATCTGGTGAAGCTGCAAACCATGTACGAGAGCTGAGAAACCGCTGCATCAATCCACGTGACGGATTGAATCAGAGGAACCCTGAAACCCAAACGTCCCCCGAAGCGGTAAGCTTCGGGGGACGTTTTGCGCAGAATCGACTGGGTGGGGATTTTGGCGGTTTGGAAGCTCTGCTTCCGGTAAAACGTGAGATTGCCCGCCTTGCCGGGGGCGTTTCCAAGGACCGGCGATGGGCGTCTGCAAAAGAATCGGATGGGCGTGCTTACTTTGGAATCCGGTTTTTCAGCTCCCGCACCGTGATCTCGTAGCCCTCCGCCTCATAGGGGTAGGCGGGGCCCTCCGGCAGGGTCTGGCCCCGGCGGGCGTAAATGCCGCCCAGTACCCAGTTCAGCAGCGGCGGGTTTTTCACCAAAATCGGCCCGGTGAGATGGGAGGCGATGACGTGGTTGCGCAAAAATCCCTCGCCGTCGGCATCCGACTCGCAGTCGGCATCCGGCTTGCAGTCGGCATCCGGCTTGCAGTCGGCCTGGTTAGCGCCAGGTTTCTCCTGGTTGCCGCTGCCCAGGGAGAGGGTGGTGAGCAACGGCGTTTTCACCCCGGAAACCAGGGTGCATTTGTTCATAAAGCCC
>JAVVPH010000188.1:1444-3816 GCA_036655835.1 Oscillibacter sp. | reverse complement strand
CCAGTGACGCCTGCGCCGCGCTCTGGCAGGCGGAAGTGGATACATTGCAATAAATAAGGGCTGACGATTGCACGCAATCGCCAGCCCTTTTCCACCTCGGTCACTGAGACGCGTGTTCGTCCCCCGCTGTCTCCTGAAAAGCCAAAAAAAGCTCCTCTGTTTCCTGTTGTATCTTCTGAATTTCCAGGGAAATATCCGTCAATTTGTTGAAAAGCTTGTAATACATTTCTTGATATGGCTCCATTTTCTCACCCCCTGCCTGTATCATGCCATAAATCCTGCCAAAAATCAATGGCAGGATATATGCCGATATAGGATGTTCTCGGGGTGATGTGATGAAATACGAGCGAGTGCGCAATTTACGAGAGGACCGGGACTGGACACAGCAAAAAGTGGCGGATGCGCTGCATATTAACCGACGGACCTATTCCGCCTATGAAACCGGAGTCAATGCCATTCCCTTGGAAATGATTGCCGACATTGCGGTTATGTATGGCACCAGTGTGGATTATTTGTTGAACTTGACAGACTTGAAGGAGCCTTATCCCCGCAAAAAATAATGAAAACGCCGGGAAATTTCCCGGCGTTTTTCGTTATTTGCCTTTAAATTCCCTCACCCGCAGGGCGCGGGTGGCGTTGAGGATGGCGAGGAAGGACACCCCCACGTCGGCGAACACCGCCGCCCACATGGAGGCCGCGCCAAAGGCCCCCAGTACCAAAACCAGTGCCTTGACCCCCAGGGCAAACCAGATATTCTGCTTGACAATGCCCAGGGTTTTCCGGGAGATGCCCATGGCGGTGGCGATTTTGGAGGGCTTGTCGTCCATCAGCACGATGTCCGCCGCCTCAATGGCCGCGTCGGAGCCTAAGGCCCCCATGGCGATGCCGATGTCCGCCCGGGTCAGCACCGGCGCGTCGTTGATGCCGTCCCCCACAAAGGCCAGACGGCCCCCGGTTTCTGCCAACAACGTCTCCGTCCAGGTCACCTTGTCCGCCGGGAGCAGCTCGGCGTGATATTCGTCCACGCCCAGTTCCCGGGCCACGCCTGCCGCCACGGCCTCGGTGTCCCCGGTGAGCATGACGGTGCGCTTCACGCCGCAGGCCTTTAGCGCCGCAATCGCCGCCGCCGCGTCGGGCTTCACCTGGTCGGAAATCACGATGTGTCCGGCGTAAAAGCCCTCCACCGTGACGTGGACCAGGGTGCCGGGCAGCTCGCAGGGCAGATAGCTCACGTTCTGCCGCTCCATCAGGCGGCTGTTGCCCACGCAGACGTACTTGCCGTCGATCCGGGCGCAGACGCCGTGGCCCGCCACCTCCTCCACCTCTGTGACGGTTTGGGGGTCAAGGGGCGTTTTGCAGGCGGCTTTCAGGGACAGGGAGATGGGGTGGTCGGACCAGCTCTCCGCCAGGGCGGCGAAGCGCAGGACCTCCTCCGGGGAAAAGCCCTCCTCGGGATGGATGGCGGTGACGGAAAAGGTCCCCCGGGTCAGGGTGCCGGTTTTGTCGAACACCACAGTTTCCGTGTGGGCCAGGGCCTCTAAATAGTTGCTGCCCTTCACCAAAATCCCGCACTTGGACGCGCCGCCGATGCCGCCGAAAAAGCTCAGGGGCACGGAAATCACCAGGGCGCAGGGGCAGGAAATCACCAGGAAAATCAGGGCCCGGTGGAGCCATTCGCTCCAAACGGTCCCCGCCAAAAAGCCGGGCAGGCCGCCTGCGGGAAGCAGCGCCAGAGCCAGTGCGGGAACGGCGAAGAGCAGCGTGGCCGCCAACACCACGCAGGGGGTGTAAATGCGGGCGAAGCGGGTGATAAAGCTCTCGCTTTTCGCCTTTTTTTCGCTGGAATTTTCCACCAAATCCAAAATTTTAGACACGGTGGATTCCCCAAAGAGTTTGGTCACCGTCACCCGCAGTAGGCCGGTTTGGTTGACGCAGCCGCTGATCACCGCGTCGCCGGGGCCTACGTCCCGGGGGGCGGATTCGCCGGTGAGGGCGGCGGTATCCAGGGCGGAGGAGCCGCTGAGAACCTTGCCGTCCAAGGGAATCCGCTCCCCGGGCTTCACCACCAGCGTCTCCCCCACCGCCACGTCCTCCGGGTCCACAGTCTCTAAAAGACCGCCGCGCTCCACGTGGGCGGTATCCGGGCGAATGTCCATCAAATCCGCGATGGATTTTCGGGAGCGGTCCACCGCCACGTCCTGAAACAGCTCGCCCACCTGATAAAAAAGCATGACGAACACCGCCTCGGCGTACTCCGCCGTGGCAAAGGCCCCCACGGTGGCTAGCGACATGAGGAAATTTTCATCGAATACCTGCCCCCGCAGAATGTTGCGGATGGCCCGCCACAGCACGTCCCAGCCGATGAGGGCGTA
>JAVVPH010000188.1:0-1344 GCA_036655835.1 Oscillibacter sp. | reverse complement strand
TAACGCAGTATCTGACAGTCCGGCTCCACCCTGCGGCACACCGCGGCGACTTCGTCCAAAATGGACTCAAACCGGGCGTCGTCGGCCTCCAGGGACAGCTTTTGGGTCATGAAGCTGACGGTGGCGGCCTCCACGCCGTCAATTTTGCGGATGGCGGTTTCCATTTTGGCGGCGCAGTTGGCGCAGTCCAAATTTTGAAGGGCATAGCGTTTTTTCATGGGTTTTCCTCCAAATAAATCAAAATCAAATCATTCAAAATGTGGAAAAGCGGGGGACTTGCGGGGCGGACCTCACTCCCGGACGTGCTCCAGGCCCTGGTCGATGATGGCGCGGACGTGGTGGTCCGCCAGGGAATAAAACACGGTTTTGCCCTCCCGGCGGGCCGTGACCAGCTTGGCGTTTTTCAGTGCCCGAAGCTGGTGGGAGATGGCGGACTGGGTCATGTTCAGCAGGGCCGCAATGTCGCACACGCACATTTCCGACTCGAAGAGCACATACAGCATCCGCACCCGGGTGGAATCCCCGAAAATGCGGAACAGCTCCGTCAGGTCGTATAAAACGTCCTCACTGGGCAGTGCCCCGCGTACCTTTTCCACAAGATCCTCGTGGGCGTGGAGAAAATCACAGCAGTCTCCGTTGACTTGTTCCGGCATGGCGGGACCTCCTTTCGTATGAACGATTGCTCATACGTTCATTATACAAAGCGGAGGGGATTTGTCAACTCTTTTTTGCGTTTTTTGGGAGCCATTCAGAAAAAAGTGGAATTTTTGAAAGCGGCGTGGTACACTATATTTTAAAATTATAAAAACAGAAAAGAGAATGAACATGAATGGTTTAAATGAGGAAGCGCTAGACCGGTTGCGGCGCAACGCCTTTATGCACCACAATTTTATTGAGCTGGAATCGGTGGAGCAGGACAAGGCGGTTTTTAAAATGGTCATTCACCCCGAGGTCCGCAATCCCTCCGGCATGGTCCACGGCGGGGCGATTTTCGCTCTGGCGGACAATGCCACCGGCGCGGCGGCCCACACCGACGGCCGAATTTACGTCACCCAGACCAGCACCTTCCACTTCCTGCGCAACCAGGGGGAGGGCACGGTCCGGGCCTCTGCCTCTGTGCGCCATCGGGGCAAAGCCACCTGCCTTGTTTCCGTGGACGTCACCGGCGAAAACGGCAAGCTTTTGGCCACGGGAGAATTTACCTTCTTCTGCGTGGACCCGGCGGTTTTAAACGCGAAAAACCGCAAGTAATCAAATAATCAAGAATAGAAACGGGCCGGTTGCAAATTCAACCGGCCCGCTCCGCGTGTCGAAAAATCTTTTTTTAAAAGCGGAGCCCAGTTT
>JAVVPH010000187.1:0-3823 GCA_036655835.1 Oscillibacter sp. | reverse complement strand
GCCATTTGAAGCATAAAATCGCGGCGGTAGCGCCCAATGTAAAGGCAATCACACCTACCAGACAGCTCTGCAAGTAGTCTGCGCTCCCGCGCTCGCCGGTACTTTTTGACGCGGACGGTCACTTCTTTCACATGGCAAGCCCTCCTTAATCTGGACAGTAATGCAGCCATGCGGGCTTTTTCTAAATCAATTGCGCAAAAAAGGAAAGTTTAGGCAACGGGCAAGCAGAGGGTGAATGCCCAAAAATCAGGTATTCAGATACCGTTTACCTACATAGACGCGAACGGTATCTGAAAAAAGCCGCAGCCCCTTGATGCATCTCACTGAAAGTCAGATGCATCAAGGGGCTGCGGCTTTAAGTTGTAAGTCAGAATTGCAACAGCGTTTAGATGCGTCCCGTCTCCATAAAGGCGGTGCGGTCATAGCGGCCTGTGAGCAAATAGGGTACGATGTCCTCGGCATTCAGATGCTCTGCCATGCTCAGCTTGTGCACCAACAGACTGTTTTCCGAGTAAGCGCCGCCCACAATCGTGTTGATCGGCAGCTCTGCCCACGGGTCATCCACAGAGGACTGTAGCTTCAAATCCGCGAAGCCCGGCTCCCACGTCTTATAGTTGTACTCGCACAGGTTTTGCAGCAAGGCGCCATTCATAAAGTGACTGACGCCGTTTTCGGTGGGCTGGCGGTCAAAGTGGAAGTAGAAACCGCCGCCGAACACCTGCTTGCCCGCCGCGGGAGCCTGATAGAGCGCGTGGGTCAGAGGACTGTTGTAATGACCCAGCTCCATGGAGATGTCCACCAGTTGCGTTCCCCGCCGAGTGACACCTGCCGTCACATGGCTGCCGCTGCGGCGGATGACAAATTCCGCGCCCAGCTTCTTCGGGATGGAGCCGTTGTCCCGTCCGCACTGAACGGCCATCTCTGCGCCGGGGCCGCCCAGCACCAGAGAAATGGGATACAGACCCAGCGTCTTGCCATAGGTGCAGTACACACCCAAAATTGCCTCGTAATAGTCATCGGCAAAGGTGGGCTTGTGAATGTGGCACACCGATAGCGTCACCACCGGCATGGAGAAGGGCGTTAGCGGCGGCGGCAAAATCCGGGCAATGGCCGCCGGGTCGGTCAGATACGCCAGATACAGCCCCTCCTGCTCATCCATCAACGACACCTTGCCAAAATTGGGCAGTTCTTCAGCCGGGGTATAGAACGTGGTGACCTTGGGCTGCTCCACAAACAGCGAGCGGCCTGCCTCGTAGCCGGTGCGGGTGGCAGGAGCGATGGTGCCGTCCTTCACGGCGCTGCCCACGGAGACGACCTGCAAGCCACGGGCTTTCAGCTCCTGTGCCAATGCGGTATCAGGCCTGTAGCCCAGGGACATCACCACCGCGTCCGCAGGAACATGAACCACAGATTTATCGCCCTGTTTTTCCAGCACCACACCCTCCGGCTTGATCTCCTGCAGCGCGTGACCCAGCAGGAACTTTGTGCCGTACTTGGCCAACCGACCGCACACGTCCGCCACATTGGTGTGGTTGGCATTGGGCGCCACCTTGTCTAAAAGATCGATGACCGTGACCTCTGCCTTGCGGGCGGCAAGATACTCGGCAGTCTCAATGCCGGTGATGCCTGCGCCGATCATAGCCACTTTTTTGCCGTCCAGCGAAACCTTGCCGGAGAGCACCTGCTCCACGGTGTAGACATTGGAGCCGGTCACACCGGAAATTTTCGCAGGAATCACCGACTTGGAGCCAGTACCCACGATGACCGCATCGGGCTTCAGCTCTGCCACCATGTCGGCGGTAGCCTCGGTGTTCAGCCGTACCTCCACGCCTAAGGTCTCAAAGGCAGCGCGATAATAGTCCATGACCCACTCCATGCGCTCTTTCAGCGGGGGCATTTTTGCCTGATTCACGGTGCCGCCCAGCGTCTCGCCCCGGTCCAGCAGAGTCACCTTGCAGCCGCGCTCCGCCAGCGTTTTGGCGGCCATCATGCCGCTGGGGCCGCCGCCAACCACCACCACGCGGTGGTGCGCAGCATCGTGGGGCAGATCACCGTATTTTTTCTCCCGTGCCAGCCGGGGATTCAACGCGCACTCAGGGGGAAGTCCTGCGGCGTTCCAGTCATTCAGGCTCTCAAAGCAGCGCAGGCAACTGATACACTTGCACAGCTCATTTTCCCTGCCCTCCTGCACCTTTTTGCCCCACTGTTCATCCGCCAGCCAGCTGCGACCCATGGAGATAAAGTCCTCCACACCGTCGTCCAGAAATTGCTCGGCAACGGCAGGCTCCCGGATCACAGACACGCCGATGACGGGAACACTAACGTGATCCTTGACAGCCTTGATGAGGTCGCGCCGCCAGCCCTGCTGGAAGGAGATGGGCTCGATGCAGGTCATTCCGGTTTCATAAAGACCCACGGACACGTCCAAAAAGTCGATGCCGGTCTGCTCCAGCGCCATGGCGATTTTCACGCCGTCCTGAATGTGGATGTACGCCTCGGTAACGCCGGTTTTGTCCAGAAATTCCTCCACCGTCAGTCGCACGCCGATGGGAAAATCAGCGCCGCACTTTTCGCGGATACCGGCAATGATCTCGGTGACGATGCGCAGGCGGTTTTCAAAGCTGCCGCCGTATTCGTCGGTACGTTTGTTGGTATAAGGGGACAGGAACTGTTGGAGCAGATACCCGTGGGCGGCGTGAAGCTCCACGCCGTCGCAGCCGGCCTTTTGCACGCGGGCAGCGCCGTCGATGAACTGGCCGATCAGCTCTTTGACCTCCTGCGTGGTCAGGGCGCGGGTGGACTGATTGAGCAGCTTACAGGGAATGTCGGACGCGGAGACCACCGGTGCACCGCCCAGCAGAGCGGACACCGTCTCCCGGCCGGGGTGGTGGAGCTGAATGAAAATCTTGCTGCCGTGCTTGTGGACAGCAGTGGCCAAATGGGAGAGCGGTTCAATGTGGCGGTCACTGGTGACGCTCAGTTGACGCATCAGCCCCGGGCCGTGGACATCGTTCACCCGGGTTATTTCGGGGATAATCAGTCCCGCGCCGCCAATGGCCCGTGCCTCGTAATAGGCGATCATATCCTCGGACGGCGTGCCGTCCAGATTGGCAAGGCCGATGCCCATGGGAGACATGACCAGCCGGTTTTTCAGCGTAACCTTACCAATCTGTCCCGAAGAAAATAGTTTTTCGTACATCGTATCGTTCCTTTCTACCCGTTAAAAAATGGTATAGCCGCCGTCAACCGCCAGTGCTGCGCCCTGAATATAGCTGGAATCGTCGGAAGCCAGGAACAAGATTGCCTTGGCCACCTCCTCCGGCTGGCCGGGACGGCCTGCGGGGCTCATCTTGATTTTCATGTTCAGGGGATGCTGGGGTATGGCCAGCACCCGGGCGATCATCTGTGTGTCAATGGGGCCGGGCAGCACGGCGTTGATGTGGATGCCCGCGTGGCCGTGATCCAGCGAGATCTGACGGGTCAGCCCCAGCAGGCCGTGCTTGGCAGCGGTATAGGCGATGCCGCCCCGACCCGCGCCAGTGGAGGCCATGGAGGCCACGTTTACAATGGAGCCGCCGCCTGCCTTTTCCATCACGGGAATGACGCGTTTCATCATCTCAAACGGAGCGGTCAGGTTGGTGGCCAGCACCTTGTCCCACTCCTCATCGGTGACCTGATCCATGTTGGCAAGACTGCCGCCCACGCCCGCATTGTTCACCAAAATGTCAATCTTTCCGTATTTGTCCAGCGTTGCCTGCACCAGTGCATCCAATTCCGCATGGTCGGTCACGTTGGTCTTTTGGAAGAATGCCTCACCGCCGCT
>JAVVPH010000186.1:0-3847 GCA_036655835.1 Oscillibacter sp. | reverse complement strand
CCCAAACCGTGTAAACTAGGCTTTGAAAATTTTCGCGCAAAGGAGAAGGCCCATGCTCTATGTTCTTTCTGCTCTGTTGGCCCTGGCGGGCCTTGCCGCCGACCAGTGGGTCAAGCACTATGTCACCGTCCACATCCCCCTGGGGGAGGCCCGGGCGTTTTGGCCCGGCGTTTTGGAGCTGCGCACCGTCCACAATTACGGCGCGGCCTGGTCCAGCTTTTCCGGGATGCGCTGGCTGCTGGTGATTGTGACTACTGTGATTGTGCTGGCGGTGCTCTATCTGGTGGTGAAAAAAATTGTCCGCCATCCCCTGGGAGTCGTCGCCTGCGCCCTCATCGTCTCCGGCGGTCTGGGCAACATTCTGGACCGGGTGCGGCTGGGCTATGTGGTGGATATGTTCAACACCCTGTTTATGCGCTACCCGGTGTTTAACGTGGCGGACATCTGCGTGGTCTGCGGCGCGGTGCTGGGGATGATTTACTATCTCTGGCTCTACGAAAAGCATGACGGAAAGGGACAACACCATGGAGAAACGGACGCTGACCATACCCCCTGACGCCGCCGGGGGGCGGGTGGACGCGTACCTCGCCTCCGCCGTGGAGGATTTGACCCGCTCCGCCGCCGCAAGAGCCTTGGAGGAGGGCCGGGTTTGCTCCGCCGGAAAGCCCCTGGCGAAAAATTACCGCCTAGTGGGGGGCGAGACGCTGGACCTTCAACTGCCGGAGCCGACCCCCATTGACGTTTTGCCCCAGAATATTCCCCTGGACGTGGTGTATGAGGACGGGGACGTGATTGTGGTGAACAAGCCCAAGGGTCTGGTGGTCCATCCCGCCCCGGGACATGGGGACGGCACACTGGTCAACGCACTGCTGTACCACTGCGGGGACAGCCTTTCCGGCATCGGCGGGGCCCTGCGCCCCGGCATTGTCCACCGCATTGACAAGGACACCTCGGGCCTTCTCATCGCGGCGAAAAACGACCATGCCCACCAGGCTCTGGCGGCGCAGTTGCAGGACCACACCCTGGCCCGGACCTACGAGTGCGTGGTGATTGGCAACCTGCGGGCGGATGCCGGCACGGTGGACGCGCCCATCGGGCGGCATCCCGTGGACCGCAAAAAAATGGCCATTGCGGCAAACGGCCGCCCCGCCGTCACCCACTGGGAGGTCATTGCCCGGTATCCCGGCTTCACCCACCTGCGCTGTCGTTTGGAAACCGGGCGGACCCACCAGATTCGCGTGCATCTGGCCAGCCTGGGCCATCCCATTCTGGGGGACACGGTGTACGGCCTGAAAAAGCCGGTCCCCGGCTTGCAGGGCCAGTGTCTCCACGCCGTGGGCCTGCGCTTTCTCCATCCCCGCACAGGGGCGTTGGTGGAGCTGTCCTGCCCCCTGCCGGAGGAATTTGAGGCCCAACTCCGCAAGCTGGCGGCAAAAAAATAAGGACTGTTGCAAAATGCAACAGTCCTTATTTGAATTTATCGGCAGAATTTTGCCACGTAGGCATCCAGGCACTCCTGAATGATCTCCACCGCCCGCTCCCGGCCAAACGTCTCGTCGATGGTGGTGACGGTGTCCTTTTCCAGGGTTTTGTACACGGAGAAGAAATGCTGCATCTCCTTGAACATATGGGGCGGCAGCTCGGAAATATCGGTGTAGCTGTTGTACGCCGGGTCGCCAAAGGGGATGGCGATGATTTTTTCGTCCCGCTTGCCGCCGTCGGTCATGACAATCACGCCGATGGGGAAGCAGCGCACAATGCTCATGGGCAAAATCCCCTCACTGCACAGCACCAGCACGTCTAAGGGGTCCCCGTCGTCGGCATAGGTCCGGGGGAGCAGACCGTAGTTGGCGGGATAGTGGGTGGACGTGTACAAAACGCGGTCCAGCCGCAGGGCACCGGTCTCTTTGTCCAGCTCGTATTTATTTTTGGAGCCTTTTTCAATTTCAATCACGGCCCAAAAATCCTGGGGCTGCATATGGGCGGGGGAAACGTCGGTCCACAGGTTCATAGTGATGACCTCCTTTGTATTAAAGAGCCAGTATACCACGCCCCGCCCAAAAGTACAAACCCGGAATCCGTTTCGGGCCGTTTTCGGGATTTCCGCCTTGTACTTTTGGGCGCTGTGTGCTATGCTGTACAAGTAAAAATATCGACATTTGGAGGCTACCAGTTGGAACGAAATGACGGATGTATTTCCCCCGGCGACATCGCCCGCCAGCGGGAATTTCAGGAAAAAATCAAGGAATTGTTTGCCGCGCGCCAGGCCCACCCCGTGGCCTGCGTGGACACCTTCGGCTGTCAGCAAAACGTGGCGGACGGCGAGCGTTTGCAGGGGATGCTGTCCCAGATGGGCTTTGCCCTGACGGACAAGCCGCTGGAGGCCGATTTGGCTATTTTAAACACCTGCGCCATCCGGGAGCACGCGGAGCAGCGGGTCTTTGGCAATTTGGGGATGTTCACCCACTCCAAGCGGGAAAATCCCGAGCAGGTCATCTGCCTTTGCGGCTGCATGGCCCAGGAGCCCCGGGTGTCGGAAAAGGTGCGGGAATCTTACCGCCATGTGGATTTGGTGTTCGGCCCCCACGCCCTCTGGAAATTCCCGGAGCTTTTGTGGCAGGTGTACGATCAGCGCAAGCGGGTATTCTCCGTGGAGGACGAGCCGGGCACCATTGCCGAGGGCCTGCCCATTTTGCGGGACGGCAATATCCGGGCCTGGGTTTCCATTATGTACGGCTGCAACAATTACTGCTCCTACTGCATCGTCCCCTACGTCCGGGGGCGGGAGCGGTCCCGGGACCCCCAGTGCGTGCTGGAGGAGGTCCGGGGCCTGATTGCCGCCGGCTACAAGGAGATCACGCTCTTGGGCCAAAACGTCAATTCCTACGGAAACGACCGGAATTTTGACGGGGATTTCGCGGATTTACTGGCGGAGATTGACCAAATTCCCGGCGAGTATCTCATCCGCTTTATGTCCAGCCACCCCAAGGACGCCACGAAAAAGCTCTTCGACACCATGGCCCGCTGCACCCATGTGGCAAAGCAGCTCCACCTGCCCTTCCAGTCCGGCAACGACCGGGTACTGGGGGAGATGAACCGGCGGTACACCCGGGCGCAGTACGTGGATTTGGTGCGCTACGCCAAGGAAAAAATGCCCGGCCTGGTGCTGACCTCCGACGTGATCATCGGCTTCCCCGGGGAGACGGAGGCGGAGGCCATGGACACCATTTCTCTGGTGGACGAGCTGGACTTTGACGCGCTGTTTACCTTTATTTACTCCCCCCGCCCCGGCACCAAGGCGGCGGCGTTGCCGGACCCGGTGTCCCGGGAGGAAAAACAGGTCTGGTTTGACCGGCTTTTAGAGGTGCAAAACGGCCACTCCGCCGCCCTCCACGCCGCCTACATCGGGCGGACGGTCCGGGTGCTGGTGGATGGCAGGAGCGACGACGCAGACTTCCCCCTCTCCGCCCGAACCGACGGCAACCGCCTGGTGCGGCTCAAAGGGCCGGAGGGCCTGATCGGCACCTTTGCCCAGGCGAAAATTTTGAGCAGCAACACCTGGGCACTGTACGGGGAAATCGTATAGCGTCAGGGCCGCGCCATCCAGCGGCCCAGGGCCACGGCCTCTTGAAAGAGGATTTGGGCTTCTTCTAGGGCGAAATCGGCCTCCGCATCCCGAAAGCGGGTGAAGCAGTCCGCCTGTTCCGGCGTGAGCCGCTCCGTCAGGGTTTGCAGGGCCATCTCCCGCAGCAGGGAGAGCCGGCGGTACTCCGGGGACCTCCACACCGCCCGGCCCACGCGGTTTTCCTGCACATAGCGGTAGAGACAATCCAGATATTCGTCCATA
>JAVVPH010000185.1:0-3861 GCA_036655835.1 Oscillibacter sp. | reverse complement strand
CACAAAAGGAGAAAATGACTATGAACAATATCGCAGGCGGTGTGTGCGCCGCCCAGGGATTTCGGGCCGCCGGGATTCACGTCGGCATCAAAACCCATCAGGAGTGGAAAAAGGATTTGGCCCTCATCGTCTCCGCCGTGGATTGCGCGGCGGCGGCGGTGTACACCACCAACGTGGTGAAAGCCGCCCCCATCCACATTGACCGGCTGCATTTGCAAAACGGCGTCGCCCGGGCCATCATCGCCAACAGCGGCAACGCCAACGCCTGCGCCCCCAATGGGGAGGAAAACGCGGAGCGGATGTGCGCCGCCGCCGCCCGGGCCATCGGCTGTCAGGCGGGAGATGTGGTGGTGTCCTCCACCGGCGTCATCGGGCAGACCATCAACATTGCCGCCATTGAGGAGGGCGTTCCCGCCCTCCATGCCGCGCTGGCCCACAGTGCCGCGGCCTCCGACGAGGCGGCGCACGCCATCATGACCACGGATTCGGAGAAAAAAGAGCTGGCCCTTGAAACCGTTATCGGCGGGAAAACCGTCCGCATGGGCGGCATCGCCAAGGGCAGCGGCATGATTCACCCCCACATGGGCACCATGCTCTGCTTCCTCACCACGGACTGCGCCATCTCGCCTGAGATGATTCGCGCCGCCCTGCTGGAAACCGTTTGCGTCAGCTTTAACCGCATCAGCGTGGACGGCGACACCTCCACCAACGACACCTGCTGTGTGCTGGCCAACGGCTTGGCGGGCAACGCCTGCATCACCGAAAAAAACGCCGATTACGCCGCCTTTTTGGAGGCCTTGCAGTCCCTTTGCACCGCCTTGGCCCGGAAAATGGCCTCCGACGGCGAGGGTGCCAAGCATTTGATCACCTGCACCGTCTCCGGCGCGCAGGATGAAAAAACCGCCGAAACCATTGCCAAATCCGTGATTTCCTCCACCCTGACCAAGGCCGCCATCTTCGGCGCGGATGCCAACTGGGGCCGGGTGCTCTGCGCCATGGGCTACTCCGGCGCAAGCTTTGACCCCGACACGGTGGACGTGTCCTTCGCCAGTGCCGCAGGGGCGGTTGCCGTCTGCGCCAAGGGCAGGGGACTTGCCTTTGACGAGGCCCTGGCCAAAAAAATTCTCACGGAGCACGATGTGGAAATCCGCATCGGCCTGACGGCGGGGAAGGCACTGTGCACCTGCTGGGGCTGTGACATTACCTATGACTACATTAAAATCAACGGCGATTATCGGACGTAATCCAAGAAAAACGACCCCGCGTCGCCGCTCGCTTGCAGCGTTTCCGGGTCACGCCGGAAGCGCGGCAAAGAAAGCGCTTGTATCTGATTGAAGGAGCTGATTCCATGTCCTCTCACGCCCAGCAGGCCCAAGTTTTGGTGGAGGCCCTGCCGTACATCCAAAAATTTACCGGCAAAACCATCGTGGTGAAATACGGCGGAAACGCCATGATCTCCGAGGAGCTGCGCCACGCCGTCATGAGCGACATCATCCTGCTCAGCTTGGTGGGCATTCGGGTGGTGGTGGTCCACGGCGGCGGACCGGAAATTTCCGAAATGCTGAAAAAACTGGGCCACGCGTCCCATTTTGTGGACGGCCTGCGGTACACGGACAGCGAGACGATGGACATTGTCCAGCAGGTTCTCTGCGGCAAGGTCAACAAGGATTTGGTGGCCCTCATCGGCCGTCTGGGCGGGCAGGCCATCGGCCTGTGCGGTCTGGACGGAGCCCTGTTTCAGGCCACCTGTCTGGACGAAAAATACGGCCTGGTGGGCAGCATCACCGGCGTGAATCCCGCGCCGGTGGAAAACGCCCTGCTGGCGGGCTACATTCCCGTGGTGTCCACCGTGGCGGTGGGCATGGACGCGGAGACGGCCTACAACATCAATGCCGACACCGCCGCCGCAAAGCTGGCGGAGGCCATGCACGCGGAAAAGCTGATTTTGCTGACGGACGTGCGGGGCCTGCTGCGGGACCCCCGGGATGAAACCACCCTCATTCACGCCGTTCAGCCCGGCGAGGTCCCCGCCCTGGTGGCGGACGGCACCATCTCCGGCGGCATGATCCCCAAAATTGAGTGCTGTGTGGACGCCATCGCCGGGGGCGTGGACCGGGTCCATATTTTGGACGGACGCATCGCCCATTCCATTTTAATTGAGCTGTTGTCCGACAAGGGCATCGGCACCATGCTTGCAAAGGAGAGTGCGCAATGACCAGTGCAGAACTAAAAGCCTTAGACAGCCAATATGTCATGCAGACCTACGGCCGGTTTCCCGTTGCCATCGACCACGGCCAAGGGGCCAGACTTTACGATTGCGAGGGCCGGGAGTACATCGACTTCACCAGCGGCATCGGCGTGGCCTGCTTGGGCTACGGCGACGACGACTGGGCCGACGCCATCGCCGCCCAAGCAAAAAAACTGGGCCACGCCTCCAATCTTTTCTATACGGAGCCTGCCGCCCGCTTGGCGGAAACCCTCTGCAAGCGCACGGGGATGAGCAACGTGTTTTTCGCCAATGGCGGCGGCGAGGCCAACGAGGGCATGATCAAGCTGGCCCGAAAATACAGCTTCGACCGCTACGGGCAGGGCCGCGCCACCATTCTGACGCTGAACAACTCCTTCCATGGCCGCACCATTACCACCCTAAAGGCCACGGGGCAGGAGGTGTTCCACCAGTATTTCTTCCCCTTCACCGAGGGCTTCCGCTACGCCGACGCCAACGATTTGCACTCGCTAGAGGCCGTCACCGGGGACGACGTGTGCGCCGTCATGGTGGAGCTGATTCAAGGCGAGGGCGGCGTACTGCCGCTGGAGGCAAGCTATGTGAAAGCACTCTCTCAGCTCTGTGCCGCCAACGATTGGCTGCTGTTGGTGGACGAGGTGCAAAGCGGCGTGGGCCGGACGGGAAGTCTGTTCGCCTTCCAACAATACGGCGTTTTGCCGGATGTGTGCTCGTTTGCCAAGGGCATTGCCGGCGGGCTTCCCATGAGCGGCATTCTGGCCAACCAAAAATGCCGCAATGTCCTCACCCCCGGCACCCATGCCACCACCTTCGGGGCCAATCCCGTCTGCGCGGCGGCGGGACTGTTGGTGCAGGAAAAGCTGTCCGACGCGTTTTTGCGGGAGGTCACCGCCAAGGGCCAATATTTGCGGGAGCGCATCGAGGCGATGCAGCTGCCCTGCCTGGGAAAAACCCGGGGCATGGGCCTGATGATCGGCATTGAGGTGGCGGCGGGCTATACCAACAAGGACCTGGCCAATCGCCTGATTGCGGCGGGGCTGTTGGTCCTCACCGCCGGCCCGGGACTGCGGCTGCTGCCGCCGCTGACCATCACGAGAGACGAGCTGGACGCGGGGCTGGCCATTTTGAAAAACACCCTGACCGCATAAGAAAGAGAGGGCAAATCATGGAAAATCACAGCCATTTTTTGAAATTATTGGACTTCACCCCCGCTGAGATTCAGCAGTTTTTAGACGTTGCCGCCGACTTAAAGGCCAAGAAAAAGGCGGGCGTTCCCCACAGACTGCTAGAGGGCAAAAACGTGGCCCTCATTTTTGAAAAGACCTCCACCCGGACCCGCTGTGCCTTTGAGGTGGCCGCCCAGGATTTGGGCATGGGCAGCACCTACCTCGGCCCCACCGGCTCCCAAATCGGCGTGAAGGAATCCATCGCGGACACCGCCCGGGTACTGGGTCGGATGTACGACGGCATTGAGTACCGCGGCTTCGGGCAGGAGCTGGTGGAGGAGCTGGCGAAAAACGCCGGAGTGCCTGTATTCAACGGCCTCACCAACGAGTTTCACCCCACCCAGATTTTGGCGGATTTCCTGACGATTCAGGAGCAATTCGGCCATTTGA
>JAVVPH010000184.1:0-3948 GCA_036655835.1 Oscillibacter sp. | reverse complement strand
ACGAGCTGACAAAAAATCTGACTGCGCAATCCCATGACAATCTTTGTGCGGTGTTACCTTAGTTTATTCCACATAACCACGGTTGTCAATTAGTATTTACAAGTTACTTGTAAATATACCCTTGACATAGCAAGATACTTGTGTTATCTTAGCTATATCAACAAGTTTCTTGTGATTTTTCCCGGGTCGCATTCCAAAGCCGTTCTTGGGAGCCGCCGCCGCCCTTCCGGCCCCGGCGGACAGTCTCTGGCGGATACCCAAAGGGCGGCGCTTGGGCGGACCCGGGGGAGCGGCCGGGGAAGCCCGTCCGGGCAAAACAAAAAAGACCTCCGAAGAAGTCTTTTCGTTTTGTCAAGTTTAGTTAATAAAGATGCTTTCGACGCGAGCACTTTATTTGAGGCATAGCAAAAGCCCCGACACGCGATTTGCGTATCGAGGCTCTCGATTGGTGGGAGAGGGTGGATTCGAACCACCGAAGTCGTAGACAACAGATTTACAGTCTGCCCCATTTGACCGCTCTGGAACTCTCCCATATTGACGTGGAGCTGGTGGACGGATTCGAACCCCCGACCTGCTGATTACAAATCAGCTGCTCTACCAGCTGAGCTACACCAGCAAATCCAACAGCAGGATTTATAATACCAGAGGAACCGTGTTTTGTCAACAGGCTTTTTGCGTTTTTCTCGTGGAAAGTTTTACACAGTACACAAGCGAAGAAAGAGAGAGGGAGGAATTTGATTTTGCAGTATCTTCATCGCCGCCTGCCGCGGCAAATTTTGACCTGTACCCGCTGCGGGCGGGTGCTTCAGCCGGGGGAGGAGTATTGGTTTTGGAACGGAAACAGCGTCTGCGCGGACTGCCTGCCGGATGCCGCCCGGGAGGAGCTGGCGCCCTATCGCCACACGCGGGAGGGGGAATGGTCATGACGCTGTTTGAAATTTCCGAATCATACGCGTCCAGCGCCGGGGCCATTCGTCTGCGCATCACGGAGCTGCGCCTGGCCTCCCGCCGGGAGGAGGACGACGAGATCCGGCGGGCGCTTCTCCGGCGGATTGCCGTGCTGGAGCCTCTGCTCCGGGAGACACGGGAGCTGGCGGTGTACACCGCCCATTATTATGATAGAGGAGTGCGATAAACATGGGAGCAATTCATTTTAATTCTCGCGGCGGCGAGTGGATTGGCGATATGTCCGCCTGGATGCGGGAAAACGCCGAGGACAACACGGTCCAAATGGACCGTCTGCGGCGGAATCTCCGCAAGGCCCGGGAGGAGGAGTTAACACCTCGCCAGCGGGAGCTGCTGGATTTATATTACGAACAGGGCATGAATATGCCCCAGATCGCGGCCCATTTGGGCATCAACCGCTCCACGGTGTCCCGCACCATCTGGCGGGCCAAGCAGCGGCTGTACCAGTGCCTGCGCTATGGACTGTGAGTCCCCGGCGGCGTTCCCGCCCGGGGGATACCTACTATAATATAGCCGGAATAAACCGACTGCGCGGCGGGAGAGAGCCGCTATGCCCCTTCCCCATACCGGACAGTCAAAAATAGCGGGGCCCGGGGCTCATTTTCCCCTTGTGGTTTTCCCCCATAGCCCGTATAATCGGTGTCAGTGGGACATGCTATCCTGTAAAACCGTCCCAGACTGTGGAGAAATTTCTCCGAGGAGGAACGCTATGCTGTACAACACGCTGCACAACCGCTGGCTGCGCTTGCTTGCCGCCGTGGCAGGCCAACTGATCTGCGCCGCCGCCCTGAATTTGTTCATCGTGCCCTTGGGGCTGTATACCGGCGGCTTGATGGGCCTTTGCCAGTTGGTTCGCACCCTGCTGCAAACCTATGCGGGGGTCAGCTTTGGGGCATACGACATCGCCGGTATTCTCTATTTTGTGTTCAACGTGCCCATTTTGCTGTATGCCTATAAAACCCTGGGGCGGAGCCTGGTGCTGCGCACCATGATTTGCACCATTGCGTTCTCCCTGTTTTATAGTATCATCCCCATTCCCGCCACCCCTATTGTGGAGGATTACCTCACAGCCTGCCTGTTGGGCGGCATTTTGGTGGGGGTTGGCAACGGCATCGTGCTCACCAGCGGTGCCAGCGGCGGCGGACTGGATGTCATCGGCCTTTGTATGTCCAAGCGGGGCAGCAATATCACCGTGGGCCGGTTCTCCCTGGGCTTCAACGCCTTTTTGTATCTGGCCTGCCTCTTCCTCTTCAGCCCCGAGGTGGCCATTTACTCCATTATTTATAACTTCTTCGGCGCGATGGTGGTGGACCGGATGCACCAGCAAAACGTCAATGTGCAGGCCATGATTTTTACCCGGGAGGACGAGAGCGTCCTGGCCCAATTCATCATCGACAAGCTGGGCCGGGGCGTCACCCATTGGGAGGGCATCGGCGGGTATACCGGCGAGCAGGTCCATGTGCTGTGCGTGTGCCTGTCCAAATATGAAATTGAAGAGCTGCTTCATACCGTCCACACCATTGACCCCAACGCCTTTTTGGTGGTGGAGGAGGGCGTGCGGGTCTTTGGCAACTACCAAAAACGGGTGGGTTAGGGAACCGCTGAATCAATCCCGCCAGTTTCCCCGGGGACGCTCAACCGCCCTTTTCCAAAAAATTTCCGCGTCAGCCCGGGGGGATTACAGCGAAAGGAATGGTCTTTTTTATGAGCGACACAATCGCCGTGTTGGCCGGCACCCCGGTGGACACCCAAATGGGGGTGGACTTTCTTGCCCGGGCGGGGATTGTCTCCGCCCTGTCCTTCCCCATCTCCCGGGAGCCCCGGGAGCAAACCGCTTTTCAGCACGCCGAGACGGCGGAAAAGCACCGGGCGCTGTTGGCGGTGCTGGAGGATGCCAAGGCAAAGGGCTGTGAGCGGGCCTTTGTGTATTGCAATTCCCTCTCCGGCGCGGTGGATTTTCCCGCTCTGGCGGGGGAGACGGGCCTGCGGATCGTCACGCCGCTGGACGTGTACCGCCGTCTGGCGGGGCGGTATGGCAAGCTGGGCGTGGTCGCCGCCAACGCCCAGGGCCTGGCGGGCATTGAGCGGACCCTGCTCTCCGCCAATCCGGCGCTGGACCTCTTCGGGGCCAGTGCCCTGGCGGTGGTGTTGGCGGTGGAGGCGGGCCTGCCGCCGGAGGAACTGGTGGAGCGCTACCGGTTGGCGGCACTGGCGGACTGGTTTGCCGCCTGCGGCGCGGAGGCGTTGGTACTGGGCTGTACCCATTTCCCCTATTTTAAGGCGGCGCTGGCCCGGCGGACAACCCTGCCCCTCATCGACCCGGCGGAGGAAATGCTGACATTGCTGTTGGCGTAAAGGGCCGCTGTTAACGTGCGTTGACCGGGCCTATCACATTGTAAATTGCACCCCAATTGTTAGACAGTATGGGATACTGTCTAACAATTGGGGTGCAATACATTTTCGCTTGATGCCGGGTGCTTGGAAATCGCCTCAGCCCTCGTAGGCCTCTTTGTCGCACAGCACCACCACGTCCGGGTGGAGATGGAGCAAGGTGGAGGGGTTTTGGGTGCTGATGGTGTTCCCCAGCAGCTCCGTCACGGCCTTGTGCTTGGCCTTGCCGTTGGCCAGGAGAATGATTTTCCGGGATTTCAAAATGGTGGCCATGCCCATGGTCAGGGCCTTGGTGGGCACCTCGGCGGCGGAGTGGAAAAACCGGGCGTTGGCCTGAATGGTGCTCTCCGTCAGGCCCGTCACGTGGGTTTTGGCAACCAGGTGCTCCGCCGGCTCGTTGAAGGCGATGTGTCCGTTTTGGCCGATGCCCAGAATCTGCAAATCAATGCCGCCGTAGGCCGCGATTTTTTGCTCGTAGGCCTGGCACTCCCGGTCCACATCGTCGGCCTCGCCGCTGAGAAGAAAGCTGTTGGCCCGGGGCAGATTGATGTGGTCAAAGAGGTTTTCGTTCATGAAATAGCGGTAGCTCTG
>JAVVPH010000183.1:0-3973 GCA_036655835.1 Oscillibacter sp. | reverse complement strand
ACAATCTAATATTATTTATTCCTAAAAATTTCGGGAAAAATGATCCCCAAAACGCGAAAGGAGGCGGCCGCCGTGCCTGCCCTTGATTTGCAAACTCCGCTGACCGCGCTGACCGCCTTCCTGGCCGCCCACCCCTTGGTGGGAGAGGGATACACCGCCTTTGTCCGCTTTCTCTTTCCGGTGCTGGCGTTTTTGATTTTGGGCCGGGCGGTCCGGTCTTTGCTGAAAATTCCCCACACGCCGGAAACCTGGGCACAGCTCAGCCTGCCCAACGGCACGCCGCTGCTGCTGACCCATTGGGAAAATATTATCGGCCGGGGAAAAAATGCCGACGTGTACCTCAATTATCCCAGTGTTTCCCGCCAGCACGCGGCGCTGTGCCGGGGGGAGCGGGCCTGCTGGACGCTGTATGACTTGGGTTCCAAGGGCGGTACCCGCGTAAACGGCGAGGCGGTGGTGGGCAATGCCCCGGTCAAGTTGGGGGATACCATCACCTTGGGCGGCGTGCCGCTGGTGTTTTTGCCCCAGACCATTTCTGACCAGGAGCAGCAGGAGCGGCGCCGCCGAGAGGAGCGTCCTGCCGCCCTCTGGCCCTCGTTTTTGGGCCTGACGGTGTTTCAGCTGCTGGCCTGCCTGCAACTCATCGTGGCGGGGGGACAGAACACGGATGTGTCGGTGCCCCTGTCCTTTTTGGGCCTGACGGCGGTGATGTGGCTTTACTATATTGCCCTGCGCACTACCCGCTGTGTGGGCTTTGAGATGGAGACGATTGCCTTTTTTCTCTCCACCCTCTCCCTCTCCGTCACGGCGTCCTCCGCCCAGGAGAGTCTGCTGAAGCAATTTGTCGCCATTTTACTGGGCCTGGCCCTGTTTTTGGTGTTGGGCCTCTTTCTGCGGGACCTCTCCCGGGTGCAGAAAATCCGCTGGCTCATGGCGGCGGGGGCCATCGCCCTGTTGGGCCTGACGCTGGTGGCCGGCACGTCGAAATACGGCGCGGTCAACTGGATTTCCATTGGCGGGCTGTCCTTTCAGCCCTCGGAAGTGGCTAAAATCTGCTATATTTTTGCCGGCTCCGCCACCTTGGAGCGGCTGTTCCGCAAGCGGAATTTGACGCTGTTCATGGTCCTCACCGGCGTGTGCATCGGCTGTCTGGGCCTGATGAGCGACTTTGGCACGGCGGCGATTTTCTTCGTGACCTTTCTGGTCATCGCCTATCTCCGCTCCGGCGATTTTGCTACGCTCAGCCTCATCTGCGGCGCGGCGGTGTTCGGCGCGGGCATTATTTTGACCTTCAAGCCCTATATTCTCCGGCGCTTTTCCTCCTGGGGCCACGCCTGGGAGGCGGCCTCCACCACCGGATATCAGCAAACCCGCACCATGTCGGCGGCGGCCTCCGGCGGCCTGTTGGGCATGGGCGCGGGGAACGGCTGGCTCCACCGCGTGCCTGCGGCGGACACGGATCTGGTGTTCGGAATGCTCTGCGAGGAGTGGGGTCTGCTCATCGCCCTTTTGGCGGCGCTGAGCATCGTCACCCTGGCCCTCTTCGCCGTTCGGGCCTGCCGGGTGGGCCGCAGCAGCTTTTATACCATTGCCGCCTGCGCGGCGGGGTCGCTGCTGGTGTTTCAAACCTGTCTCAATGTCTTTGGCTCCGTGGATTTGCTGCCGCTCACCGGTGTGACCTTCCCCTTCGTCTCCAACGGCGGCTCCGCCATGTTGTCCGCCTGGGGGCTGTTGGCCTTTTTAAAGGCCACGGACACCCGGGAAAACGCCAGCTTCGCCATCCGTATGGGCACCCGCCGCCGTCTGGTGCGGGAGGCGGCCCGACGGGCGGAGCCCACAGAAAATCCCTTTGCGGGGGAACAGGAGGGCGTGTGGGATGAAGAAAATTGAACGCCGGGCCGTGGTCTGTCTGGCCCTTGCGCTGCTGCTGACCCTGGGCCTGGGCCTGTTTCTGGTAAAATTCGTGGTCCACGGCGAGAGTTGGGCCTCAGTGGGCTTCAACCGCCATCTCTACGATACCGACGGCGTGCTGTTGGCGGGGGATGTGCTGGACCGGGACGGGGACCCCCTCTCCTTCATCGAAAACGGCCGGCGCACCTACTATGCGGATGCCGCCGTCCGCAAGGCCACCCTCCATGTGGTGGGGGATTTGCAGGGCAATATCGGCACCGGCGTGCTCAATGCCTACGCGGGCAAGCTCACCGGCTTCAACCTGCTCAATGGGGCCTTTGGCGCGTCCCGGGGCAAGGAGCTGACGCTGACCATCGACGCCCGGTACAATTACGAGGCCTATCAAGCGCTGAATGGAAAATCCGGCACGGTGGCGGTGTATAATTACAAAACCGGCGAAATTCTCTGCCTGGTTTCCGCCCCCAGCTATGACCCGCTCCACGTCCCCAAGGACTTGGAAACCAACGAAAAATATCAGGGCGCGTACCTAAACCGCTTTCTCTCCTCCACCTTTGCCCCCGGCTCCGTCTATAAAACCGTCACCCTGGCGGCGGCGATCGAGGAGCTGCCCGACCTCTTTGATCGCAGTTGGACCTGCACCGGCTCGACGGAAATCGGCGGCGATACCATCACCTGCTCCGGCGTTCATGGGGAGGAGACGATTGGCGAGGCCTTTGCCCACTCCTGCAACGTGGTGTTTGCGCAGTTGGCGCAGGAATTGGGGAGTGAAACCATGAAAAAATACACGGAAAAAGCCGGCCTCACCGCCAGCTATTCCGTGAATGGAATTCCCACCGCCAAGGGGACCTTTGAGTTTGACCATATCAGCGACGGCGACTTGGGCTGGAGCGGCGTGGGCCAGTTCCACGACCAGGTGAATCCCTGTGCCCTCATGGTTTATATGGGTGCCATTGCCAACGGCGGCCGGGCGGCGAAGCCGTATTTGCTGAAAAAAGCCCTGCCCTTTGCCTCCAAAACCGATCTGCTGATTCAGCCCGCTACCGCTGAAAAACTGGCGGATATGATGGCGGAAAACGTCGCCATCAGCTACGGCACAGACCGCTTCCCCCATATGGAGCTCTGCGCCAAATCCGGCACCGCCGAGGTGGGGGCGGGCGAAAAACCCCACGCCTGGTTCACCGGCTTTCTCCGCAATGCCGACGCGCCCTACGCCTTCGTGGTCCTGGTGGAAAACGGCGGCGGCGGCTCCTCGGTGGCAGGCTCGGTGGCGGGAAAGGTGTTAAACGCCATGGTCAACGGATATTGAATGGACGAATTAGGAAAGAAGAGAACATCATGAAGCTGTTTTTAACCAATAAAAAGCAATTGGGCATGGGTGCCATCGTCTCCGGCGTGGGCTTGCTGCTCTATTTAATCGGCTCCGCCCTGGCACTGCCCCAGACGGTTTTAGGCATTGTGGCCATCGCCTTTGCCCTGGCGGCGGTGTATACCATGGCCTCCATCGTTTTTTATCCCAAGGCCCGGCGCAAGGCAGAGCTGTCCTACAACATCCTCTGGGGGCAGGCCGCCCTCACCATCCTCCTGGTGGCCTGCGCCTATCTCCACCTCCGGGAGTGGCTGTGAGGTCTGCGGCTTAGGGCTTGCGGCTGTCCCCGGGCGATGAAAATCGCCTGTTTTACCCCAAAATCCCCCACAGCACCAGTCCTAAAATCCCGCCCCAAATCAGCAGGATCGGCAGGGCGAAGTACCATTTTTTCGGCTTTCCCCCGCTCCACAGACCCGCCGACGCGGCTCGGCATTCCGCGAAAATTTTCGGCGGGATGCACCGCACCGTCAGTGCCACCAGTCCCGGCAAAATCAGCAAATCGTCCAAATACCCCAGCACCGGGATGAAGTCGGGAATCAGGTCGATGGGGGAGAGGGCGTAGCATACCGTCACCGCCGCCCACGCCTTGGCTGTCCAAGGCGTCTCCTTCCGTCCCAAGGCCAAAAACACCGCCGGAACGTCGGTTTTCAATTGTGCAGCCCGTGCTTTCCAGTCCATACGCCACCTCTTTTTTGC